>NZ_JBFSVE010000121.1:0-1051 GCF_041467715.1 Vibrio sp. 10N.247.311.14 | reverse complement strand
GGCTTTGTTTCCTAATTGGATCTCAGATAGAAACGGCCAGTATGGGTGATTATTAGGCTATTTCTATCGTTTTAGGCATACCTAACCCTGTGAGCTTATTCAACGCTTTAATCATGGCGTAGGTTTCACCAACCTGAGCATTATAGTTTCTTAAACTTAATCGCCCACCAAACAGTGTCTTTACACGGAACATAGCCGTCTCTGAAAGTGACCGTTTATGGTAACCGTACTTCTTTTTCCAATGTTTATTTGAGCCGTATAATTTCTGGCAAGCTACCGCCAGATTACGGGGGTGACCTCGTAACCAAAAAGCAGCACCTTCTCTCGGTGGAATAAGTGGAACAGCTTGTTTAATACGTATTGCTTCGTAGCATTGTCTTGTATCGTAAGCTCCATCACCAGATATCTCATTGATTCTACGACGAGTTTGATTCAGTAAATTAGGAAGAGCTTCACCGTCAGTGACATTCGATAAACTTAACTCAGCCGCAATGATTTCATGAGTGCCAGTGTCTACGGCTAAATGGAGCTTACGCCAAACTCGACGCTTCCCGTCAGTACCATGTTTTTTTACTTTCCATTCACCTTCACCGTAGACCTTTAGCCCTGTTGCATCAATGGCTAAATGCTGTATTGCGCCTCGGGTCTTTGTCTTGAATGACACATTAACCGTTTTGGCTCGTTTACTGATGCATGAATAATGAGGACATGACAACGGGAGTTGAGCGAGTTTGAAAACAGAATCGATGAATCCTTGTAACGCTCTCAACGGCATCGCGAATACTCGTTTAACCATGAGGGCGGTCGTAATGGCTAAGTCACTAAACAATCGAGGTCGACCTCGTTTACCTTGCTTGAGTTGCTTCCACTGTAGAATCGCTTCCTCATCAATCCAGAATGTCAGTGAACCTCGATTGATTAGGGCTTGGTTATATTGTTTCCAGTTAGTTGTTCTGTAGCGAGGCTTTGGCATTGCTCTAAGTATGTGAGTGAACTTAGATGATCTGATCGTAGCTTTAAGCATTAGTTCCCTGATTTAGGAAACAAAGCC
>NZ_JBFSVE010000120.1:0-1088 GCF_041467715.1 Vibrio sp. 10N.247.311.14 | reverse complement strand
ACGCCAGCCTGTTGCACCGAAGTATTTAGAGAATGAGTAAACACATAGTGTGTTATACGGTAGTTTTGCGAACAGAGAAACGAACTCATCTGCGAATGTGCCGTACACGTCATCTGTGATGATGAATAGGTCACTGCGTTGCTCATTCACAAAGTTTGTTAGGTTCTCTAGAGTCTCGTCAGAGAATTTCACTGATGCTGGATTAGCAGGGTTAACGACGCAAAGTAGTTTGATGTCTGTATCTGCCAGTTTCTCGATTTCAGACATTGGTAGCTGCCAAGTGGTCTCATCAAGGCGTAGCTCTACGATTTCCAGCTCATATTCTGCTAGCTCTGGGATTTCTAGGTAAGGTGTAAAGATTGGCGTGATTAGCGCAACTTTGTCACCTTTTTTCAATAGACCATTGTTGAACATGGTTGCGAACGTGTACGTCATTGACGCAGTGCCGCCTTCTGTTGCGAACAGGTCAAAGTTAGTCGTCATTGGCATTGGGCCGTACATCTCTTCTGCGATGTATTGTTTAACCACTTTCTCGATGTTCACTAGCATACGTGGTGGCACTGGGTAGTTACACGCAAGGTAAGCCAGTACTAGCTCGTTTAGGAACGCTTGTTTTTCGATGCCTAGACGGTCTTTTGCGTAGCTTAGTGCACGACGTAGGAAATCAACGCCTTTGTCTGTTGCATATTGGCTTGCGAACGTGTCGAAACGCTCAACGATGCCGACGCCATCAGGGATACCACCGAAATCACCACCTAGGTAAGCGTAGTTACGCTCTGCTTCTGCTACCGCAAACTCACCAAGACGGATGAATGCTTTACGAGGTAGCGTTGCTAGGAAGTTAGGGTTACCACGACCTGCATCAAGAAGTGCACGATCTGGCACAGCTTGCGCCACTTCAATCAGTTTGTCTTTTAGCTCGAATGGGCTTAGGTCAGCGAATTTTGAAAAATCGATAGTTGGAGTTTGAGTAGTCATAATAGATACCTTACTTTCATAAATTTTAGCAAGTCGATCCCCTTCCCTATGTTTGGCCAGGGAATCGCTTAGTGTTTTAATTGGATTGACGTCTTAGACTGACGTTATAG
>NZ_JBFSVE010000119.1:0-1089 GCF_041467715.1 Vibrio sp. 10N.247.311.14 | reverse complement strand
ACGACAGCTATCGTTGTATGAATCTCAAATTTATGGGTGGCGTAAAGCCGTCAAAAAAGATGCGAAAATCAGCGATAGAGAAAGGGAGCTCGCCACTGAAAATGCCAAACTCAAACGGTTATTGGCTGAGCAAGCTGAAGAGCTAGATATCGTAAAAAAGGCCGCCACCTACTTCGCGAAAAATCTAAAGTAGATTGCTATGAGTTTATGCTCGAACACCTGATGCAATATAGGATTGTCCGTATGGCTAAGGTGTTTGAGGTTTCTCGAAGTGGGTTTTATTATTGGATTGATAATCGCCATAAAGTCACTCAACGCAACGAGCACCGAAAGCAGCTTGATATCAAAGTTCGAGAAGTCTTTGATGATAAAAAGGAACGCGACGGTGCAAGGCGTATTCAAAAAGAACTAGAGGCAAATGGTAATAAGCACGATGTAAAAACCATTGCCGCGAGCATGAAGCGCCAGAGCTTAGTCGCGAAGGCCGCCCGTAAGTTCAAATGTACGACAGACAGCAAGCATAGGCTTCCTGTTGCCCCGAACTTGCTTGAGCAAGATTTTAATGCAACAGCACCGAACCAAAAATGGGCTGGAGATATTACCTATCTAGCGACAAGCGAAGGTTGGATGTATTTAGCGGTTGTTATCGACTTGTACTCACGGCAAGTCGTTGGTTGGTCAATGAGCACCAGAATGACCGCGACTCTGGTCTGTGATGCGCTATCAATGGCATTGTTCCGTAGAGGCATGCCCGAAGGGGTGATTATCCATAGTGATAGAGGTAGTCAATATTGTTCAAAAGACTACAGATACTTAATCTCAGCCCATAATTTAAAACAAAGTATGAGTAGGAAGGGAAATTGCTGGGATAACGCCTGTGTTGAAAGCTTTTTCCATTCAATGAAAGTAGAAGCCGTCCAATACGAGCCGATAATGACGCGAGAAGAGATGCGCCAAGCACTTTTTGAATATATCGAAGTTGATTATAATCGAACAAGAAGGCACAGTGCTCTTGGGTATCTAAGCCCAGTTAACTTTGAAAAACAATATGTCGCTTAATGCGGTGTCCAGTCTAACTGGAGCAGATCA
>NZ_JBFSVE010000118.1:0-1215 GCF_041467715.1 Vibrio sp. 10N.247.311.14 | reverse complement strand
AGATGATCTGATCGTAGCTTTAAGCATTAGTTCCCTGATTTAGGAAACAAAGCCTCTGTGAATGAAGTTAGGCTTAGGAGATATCAAGAGGCTATTTTTACTGCTCCATAAAGCAAAAAACCCAGCGAAAAATCGCTAGGTTTCAAATATAAAAAATGAGGTAATACAAGTTTACTTCAAAGGGTCATTGTCAGGAAGTGCATTATGAAGCCAGAGTGCTAAACGCTTCTTGATGTTCGCACCATCAAGCTTGCTCTCAGGGAGAGGTGTGATCTGATTGACTTCAACAAGGAACAAGTACACCGCTTTAACCTTTATCGGTTGGGATGAATTTGGCAAATCAAAACCTTGTAGCTTAGCCATCTTAAAACCGACTTCAACTGCTTTTTTTACCAGCTTATCTTCATTAATGATCTTCGCGGTTTTCGACATATCATCTCCATCATCTTTATCGAATGAATATTGAGTATATCAAACCGAAAAATTCACAAGATTACTTCGCTCTCAATTTGAGGAGTCACTTTGATAAATAACATAAAACGAATAACAGGCTCTAGGATGACTCTAATTCGCTTGATAGTTACGCCACCAATACCTGTACGCAAACGGTCTCTTAACAGAACACTCAATAAATGAGATCTTAAGTCAAAAAACAAAAATTCGAATAATATTTGACTTAGCATTCCAAAGAATACGGAATATTATGATGTTCATTTTGAAAGTTAAAATTCAATAAAAGATCAATAAACTGCTGTTATTTAACTGGTTTAATACTAATTCGACTTAGATCTTATTTACAACCAATTGTAACCAATTGTTATTTACAAAATACTCACTAAGAAAATAGAATAAAACCACTAATTTTATACTGGTGTTGAAAATGCGTTACCTCTGGGCTTCATTCTGTCATAAAAATCCAATTCCGGGTCGAATTGTTCATATCCTTGTTATGTTGATAGCGCTAGCTTCTATCACCATTCCATTGATTTCAAAAGACGCCACAACCATCTTAACTTCACTGTGTGCTGCTCTAGTCTGTTTCGTCGTTTTTGTCTTCTTTGCGCTCGCCGACAAAATGCGCTCAGGCATGCATTAATCAACCAATCAGTTCTCTATCACCAAGCATTCTCTTTTTAAAAATTCATTATAAAATGCTGGTTACCAATCGAGTAGGAGGAGGCCTCACGGCCTCCGTCCTCTCACACCACCGTACAA
>NZ_JBFSVE010000117.1:0-1230 GCF_041467715.1 Vibrio sp. 10N.247.311.14 | reverse complement strand
TCCTAGAGTTTAACCAGAACAATCGTTCTGATTCATTGGGAGTCAAACCACCGTTGTATTGGTGCGGGCGGAGTTGGCAATAATACCCAATAATGTATCGAGTAATTTCTTGTTGTGCCTCTGCAAAGCTCCGATAACCTACTGTAGGTATCCATTCCGTCTTCAAGCTTCTAAAGAAGCGTTCCATTGGTGCATTATCCCAGCAATTTCCTCGTCGAGATAAGCTTTGCTTGATCTGAAAGCGCCACAGTAATTGCCGATAACTTCGGCTTGTATAATGACTGCCTTGATCACTGTGAAACATGACGCCCTGTGGTTTACCACGAGACTCATAAGCCATGGCAAGAGCCTTACGAGTTAATCGACTATCGGGCGATAATGACATTGCCCAACCAATCGTTTTTCTAGCGAACAGGTCTAAAACTACGGCTAAGTACATCCAACGATAGCCAGTCCAAACATAAGTAACGTCACCAACCCAAACTCTGTTTGGCTCCGTAACTGCAAACTGGCGGCCTAAGAGGTTTGGGATCTCAATATGTTCTTGTGATGCTTTACGATTCCTGTGTTTTGGCACTTGGCAGCTCACTAGACCAAGGGCTTTCATGAACTTCGTTGCTCTGTAGCGACTCAGGTTAGTTCCCTGACTCGTTATTATGTCAGCAATGGTTCTCGCTCCCGCAGAACCGTTGCTTGCGGCATATGCCTCGCTAACTAAACTACGGAGCTTTGCTGTTTCGGCATCAATTTCTACTGGACGTTTTCGCCAGTAGTTATAACTGCTTCGATGAACATTGAACACTTCACATAATATTTTTACGCTGTGGCTCTGCTTGAGTTTCTTGATTATCAAGAATTGTTCAGTGAGTCCGACATCAACAGAGCCGTGGCTTTTTTTAATATTTCATTATGCTCTTCAAGGCGAGCTAACTTCTTTTTTAATTCACGTATTTCAATTTGCTCAGGCGTCATCGGCGATGCTTTAGGTGCTTTCCCCTGACGTTCCTCTTTTAGTTGGCGAACCCACTTATCCATCGTGGACTTCCCAACATTCATAGCTTGAGCAGCCTCTGTCACAGAGTGGTTCTGATCTAGAACCAGTTGTGCCGCTTCTAATTTGAATTCAGCGCTAAATAGTCTTCTTGTACGTTTTGTCATAGTGTCACCTGTTAACTTATGAGGTGATGATATCACCTCTTACTAAGTGACCAAATTCAGCGTACCACTACA
>NZ_JBFSVE010000116.1:0-1230 GCF_041467715.1 Vibrio sp. 10N.247.311.14 | reverse complement strand
CAATGAGTACAGGCCCAACTCCTCGAACCATTTTATTGGCATGGCGTGATTTAACTGCGGCGTTAAGGCCAAGTGCCACCACCCTTTATCTGACATCGCTACCTTCCACGCATTGCGCTCCGTTACACCTTGTTGTTGTAACCATGTCGCTATGCCGTATCTGCGTTTGCGTTGTTTTAAGCGGTAACATCGTAGCCGTCGCCGTATCCATTCGTCTAAGCGCTGCAAGCTGCTTTTCCGTATGGCGAGTTTGAAGTAGTGTTGCCAACCTCTTAGGTATTGAGTTAATTCCGCTATGACTGCTTGCAACTCTCGCCCTCGGTTTCGCTTCGTTATCTGCCGCACTCGCTTCTTCATTTGAGTTTGTGCTGCCTTCGATAGATGGATTGTTCCATCTATCCCGAAGCGGTGGCTTAAGTAAGTCCGCTCTGTCACTCTTGTCGCACCACTTTTCTCTCGATTTACCGTGAGCTTCAGCTTTTGCTCCAAGAACTCCGTTATCGACTCTTTAACTCGATAAGCGGCTTCTTCACTATGAACGTAGATTTGGCAGTCGTCTGCATATCGACAGAACTTATGCCCTCTGCGCTCTAACTCTTTATCCAGTTCATCTAATACGATATTGGATAGCAACGGGGATAATGGTCCACCCTGTGGTGTCCCTCTTTGTCTCTGTTCAACCATCCCGTTTCGCATTATGCCTGCCTGTAGATATGACCTGATGAGCTTCAACACTCGTTTATCACTGATGTCCTGTGACAGTCTGTACATCAGTCTATCGTGATTCACTGTGTCGAAGTATTTCGCTAGGTCGATATCTACAACATAACCTCGACCTTCTCGGATGTAATGACTGGCTGCCGTTAATGCATGGTGCGCACTGCGGTTTGGTCTAAATCCGTAACTGCTATTGGAGAACTTGGGGTCATAGATATCTGACAGTACTGAGGTCATTGCCTGTTGGACAACTCTATCAAGCACGGTTGGGATACCTAGTTGCCTTACGCCACCACTAGGTTTAGGGATTTCTACACCAAGTACCGGTTGAGGTTGGTAGCTTCCTTCCAGAAGACTCTGGCGAAGCGCTTGCCCATTTGAAGCCTGTCGAAGTGTTGAGATAGTCGCATCTATGTCGAGTTTGTCGACACCTGCACATCCTTTGTTCTTCTTCACTCTTCGTAGAGCTTGATTCAAGTTGGTTGAAGAGCAGATTTGCTCCATCAACGACGT
>NZ_JBFSVE010000115.1:0-1362 GCF_041467715.1 Vibrio sp. 10N.247.311.14 | reverse complement strand
TGAAGTGACCCCGTAAAGTTGGACATTTCTGTTAAGCGGCTTTCAAGGCCTGAGTTCGATATTCTATCGGAGTCAGGCCTTTTAGTTTCACTTTTATACGTTTGGTATTGTAGTACTCGATGTATTCTTTAATTTGCTCTATCAGAGCATCTGCATCTTCAAAGCTTTGGTTGTGATACATCTCTGTTTTGAGTAAAGCAAAAAAGTTTTCAGCAACCGCATTATCCAAGCAGTTACCTTTTCTCGACATGCTTTGTGTTAACCCACTCTCCGCTACCTTTTTCTGATACTGTCGATGACGATATTGCCAACCTTGATCGCTATGTATAATTGGCTTTGAGTTGGGTTTGAGCTTTGATATGGCTTCCGTTAGCATATCCGTGACAAGCGGCAAGCAGGCATTTTTGGCCACTCTATAAGCCACTACCTCCTGAGTAAACAAGTCGACCACGGGAGACAAGTATACTTTCTGCTCTTTGACTTTGAACTCCGTGACATCAGTTACCCACTTTTCATCGGGTTGAGTCGCACTAAAATCTCTTTCAAGCAGGTTAGGAGCAGCTGTTCCAGACTCTCCTCGGTATGAACGATACTTTTTAATCCTGACCGTCGATTTAAGGTTGAGCTGAGCCATAAGCCTTTGAACCGTTTTGTGATTAAGCACGAACCCCTGATTTTTTAGTTCCAAGTGAATACGGCGGTAGCCGTATCGACCCTTATGTTCATGATAAATTGACTTTATCAACCGCAGCTCACGTTCGTAGCTATTTGGGCGCTTGTTTGTTTGAGCTTGATAATAAAAGACACTTTTTGCCAGCTGTAGAGTCTGCAGTAAGTGCTTCAGCGGGTACTTGCCTTTAAGAGTTAGAGCTATGACCGCTTTTTCTTTGTTCGACGGTTTTTTTCCTGCTCCAACTCTTCCAACTTTTTTAGAACGGCATTCTCGGTTCGTAAGTAGACCAACTCCTCTTTTAGCTCCTCAAGTGTCATTTCATTATCAGGCTTAGTGGTACGTTGAGGTTGCTGTTTCATTGAGGGTCTTCCTTTCTGGCGCATTTTGAGCCCCTTGATACCGAGCTCATTAAATCTTTTGAGCCAGACAGAGAGTATCCCAGGGGATGAGAGGTTTAATACAGCGCTAGTGTGCGTGAGAGACCATTCATTCGTCCACATTAAATTCAATGCTTTTCGTTTTGTTTGAGCAGTCGCGGCATGCTTAGTTGGTAAAAATGAATCAGTACCATGGATGGCAAAGACTTGAGCCCAATACCGTATCTGCCTTGAAGAAATTGAATATTGTTTTGCTAAATAGAGAGATGACGTGCCATCTAAGTATTGCTTAGCAATGATACATTTTAGCTC
>NZ_JBFSVE010000114.1:0-1503 GCF_041467715.1 Vibrio sp. 10N.247.311.14 | reverse complement strand
CTGTCTCTTATACACAAATCCCTAAGCCACGCTTGGGGATTTTTTTTGAACTATTTTTAGGTTTCATGATCTGATCATCTAAGCAATGACAAGGATGATTATCATGACCTATATAGAGCCAACCCTCTGGGCACAAAAACAGTTCGGTCAAGCCCACCTAAATGACCCTAGACGCACTCAAAGACTCGTTACTCTCGCAGCCTCACTGGCCGAGCAACCTGGTGTACCCGTCTCGAAACTCATTATCTCCCCTGCTGAAATGGAAGGGGCTTATCGCTTCATCCGTAATGAGCAAATCAAAGCAGAAGATATCGCAGAAGCGGGGTTTTATGTCACCGCACAAGAAGCATTAGAGCAACAAACACTTCTTGCCTTAGAAGACACCACTTCTCTCAGTTACTCCCATCGCAGCATTCGAGATGAACTCGGGCACTCCAATCAAGGCAACCGACATCGCGCCATGTTCGTACACTCAACCTTACTTTTTGCTCCCGACACTCAATCTGTTATTGGTTTAATTGAACAACAGCGCTGGACTCGTGATATAGAAAAGCGAGGCCAAAGGCACCAGCATGCGACTCGACCATACAAAGAGAAAGAAAGTTATAAGTGGGAACAAGCCTCTCGCCATGTCGCTGAGCGACTTGGCGATAAAATTTCGGATGTCATTTCTGTGTGCGATAGAGAAGCCGACCTATTTGAATACCTCACTTACAAGCGAGAGCAACAACAAAGGTTCATCGTTCGCTCAATGCAAAGCCGCTGTATTGAAGAGCATGATAATCGTCTTTATAGCTATGCCTCTACCCTGTTATCAGCCGGAGAGAAAGTGCTCGAAATACCGCAAAAAGGGGGGCGTAAAGCTCGCAAGGCTCATTTAGATATCAAATATGCCCCCGTGACACTCAAGTCTCCTGCTAACAAGAAAGAGTTCGATAACATTCCGCTTTACTACGTGGGATGTATAGAACAAGGAGAGAGTAGCGATAAGCTCGTATGGCACTTACTGACTTCTGAGCCGATAACGAGCAAGGAAGAGGCACTCAAAATCGTCAGTTATTATGAGCGGCGCTGGCTGATAGAAGATTTTCATAAAGTCTGGAAAAGTGAAGGGACAGAGGTTGAGCAACTGAGAATGCAAAGTAAGGACAACTTAGAGAGGCTCAGCGTTATTTTGGCTTTTATCGCGACTCGGTTACTCCAGTTGAGGTTTATGAATGAATCAGACGAGTTATCTAAGACCAGCTGTGAGCGGGTATTAAGAGGCAAAGCGTGGAAGTTAATGTGGCTCAAGTTGGAGAAGAAAGAACTACCGAAAGAAGCGCCTAATATATCATGGGCTTACAACGGTATTGCTCGGTTAGGTGGTTGGAAGAATACCAAGCGAACGGGGCGCGCTTCTATAAAGACGTTATGGCAAGGATGGTTTAGGTTACAAACCATCCTTGAAGGGTATGAACTCGCTAAGTCTCTTGATTAACCAGACTTGTGATCAAGAGACAG
>NZ_JBFSVE010000113.1:0-1760 GCF_041467715.1 Vibrio sp. 10N.247.311.14 | reverse complement strand
CTGAAGGAAGCAAATGGCAAAACTTGGTTGTGACGAACAGAAATCTGATAGTAGGCCATTACAACTTGGGCAACCTAGCCATAGATAGAATAGCCCAATGCCTCGACGGGAAGTGTGTAGTGGTAAATCAGGCACAGCCAAGGGAAAGAACAACGTCTTACCTCGGGAGATCTTATGGTTTGTCTCAATAGAGACTAATACAGCAGTGATGTTGTGTGATGAGCAATAAGAAGTCAGCAGAAGGCATAGTACTTTGAGAATGTACAACTCAAAGGAAGGCCTGAACTGAATATATCAAGAAGCAGTCACTAGACACTCAATCATGTGGAGTCATAGCAAGATGAAACTCATCTCTACGTCCCAAAGGGCAATACCGCAAGTAAAGCTCATGGATACGAAGAATGACAAGCATGGTCGGCGTAGACAGGAGGGCGAGTCTTGGTGACCTCAACTTCGTTGATGGAGCAAATCTGCTCCTCAACCAATTTGAATCAAGCTCTTAGACGCGTGAAGAAGAACAAAGGGTGTGCAGGAGTCGACAAGCTCGACATCAACGCCACTATCTCAAGACTTCGACAGGCATCAAACGGGCAAGAGCTTCGCCAGAGTCTTCTGGATGGAAGCTATCAACCTCAACCTGTTCTTGGTGTAGAAATCCCCAAAGCTAGTGGTGGCGTAAGGCAATTAGGTATCCCAATAGTCCTTGATAGGGTAGTCCAACAGGCAATCACATCAGTGCTGTCATGTATCTATGAGCCGAAGTTCTCCGACAGTAGTTACGGGTTTAGACCCAACCGCAGTGCGCACCATGCATTGTCGGCCGCCAGTCGCTACATCCGAGAGGGTCGAGGTTATGTAGTAGATATCGACCTAGCAAAATACTTCGATACAGTGAATCACGATAGGCTAATGCACAGGCTGTCACAAGATATTGCTGATAAACGCGTGTTAAAGCTAATTAGGTCATACCTACAGGTAGGCATAATGCGACATGGACTAGTTGAGCAGAGACAACGAGGCACACCCCAGGGTGGGCCATTATCTCCGCTACTATCAAATATTGTATTAGATGAACTGGATAAAGAGCTAGAGCGTAGAGGGCATAAGTTCTGTCGATATGCAGATGACTGTCAAATCTACGTGCGTAGTGAGGAAGCCGCTCATCGAGTCAGAGAGTCGATAACGGAGTTCTTGGAGCAGAAACTAAAGCTGACGGTAAACCGTAAGAAAAGTGCAGCAACGAGAGTGACAAAGCGAACTTACCTAAGCCACCGCTTCCAGATAGACGGAAGAATCGGGATATCGAAGACGGCACAAGCTCAAATGAAGAAGCGAGTACGTCAGATAACGAAGCGAAATCGAGGACGAGAGTTACAGGTGATAATCACGGAGTTAACTCAATATCTAAGAGGATGGCAACACTACTTCAAGCTTACTGTTAGTAAAAGTGCAATGCAGCGCTTAGACGAATGGATACGGCGTAGATTAAGGTGCTACCGACTAAAGCAGCGCAAACGCAGACACAGCATAGCGATATGGTTACAGCGACAAGGTGTAACGGAGCGTAATGCGTGGAAGCTAGCGATGTCAGATAAGGGTTGGTGGCATCTAGCTTCAACGCCACAGGTTAATCACGCCATGCCAATAAAATGGTTCGAGGGGTTGGGGCTGTACTCACTAAGAGATGGGTACGAGTCACTGAAAGTATATTCGGAACCGCCGTATGCGACCCACGCTTGTACGGTGGTGTGAGAGGACGG
>NZ_JBFSVE010000112.1:0-1854 GCF_041467715.1 Vibrio sp. 10N.247.311.14 | reverse complement strand
AACGGCGGACTGTTAATCCGTATGTCGCAAGTTCAAGTCTTGCAAGGGGAGCCAATTAAAAAAAGCCGCATCATTGATGCGGCTTTTTTGCATCTAAAAACCGAAACTTGTTCATACAAGTCCCTTCCCATTACCAATACCTCGTCTAATACAGAAACCAACAGTTTCAATGTCTTCTAAGCAACCAGACTTCTCTCCTTAATTCCGCTCAAGCTATCACAAGAACAAACTTGTCACTCTTGCAAGAAGCCAGTCATCACGAAGGGCTACTTTCGTTATCTATAGAAGTGCTCTGCTGAGAAATTCTAGTCGTAATGGGGGCGGGAATTAAAAGCTAAATAATGAATTCAAATAAGCTCTAGAAAGACTCTGTTGGTTGCTTAAATTGAAATGACATACGACTCACTCTTTATCGAAACTATCCACTACAATCGCTCCCATAGACGCTGGCATAGAAATAACAATTACCCTTTTGATAGATACAATTGGATCGCTTAATAAAGGAAGCTTGTCCAAACAAGTCAGCACCAAAGCAACAACCAATGCAGTCATCACATAAGCAATAACAATTCTGAAAATAAACACTGGCAACCGAGCGACAATATCTTTCTGAAATACACTCTCATACGTGTAAAAGCCCAGGAATACAGCAGACAATAGAAACAACAACAGCAAGTTAGCTGTGGGCAAAGTCTCCCCTAACTTCCAGGCTTCCTCAGAAAAAGAAATCGGCACGGCCAAAGCAAAAGATCCAACAAAGATCTGGCTGGCATCTTCAAAGTTAAAGCTTAATTTCATAGTTCGACCCATTAGGTTTTAAGGCTTTATCTATTTTTTAAAATAATCACAAAATTATCCGCCAATGATTTGGGGAATTTTCTATTCTTACCAAGCAACAGAAATTACACTTCTTAGCTTAATATTAGTCGTAATAACCTAAACATAGCTTGAACTAACCAGCAAGAAATCAATATGTTCAGAGTAAAAGCTGTCAAAACAACTAATTCATATCGAGTCGACAAGCACATCAGAATCGAAGAGAGACCGGTAAACATCCTAAGATACCAGTGCCTAGAACCAGAAAATCTCAATCAGTTGGGTGATAAACATCACTGCACGGATCGAGGGATACTCTATTTCTTAGCTTATATATCCTTCCGGCATCACTTGGGGAGCTCAGCCTAGCGACTCTCACCTTCAAACTGAATCTAGTTCGCTCTCACCCTTTGAAATGCTTCGAACAAAGTGCTTAATGCCATCGAGAGTGGTTTAAGCTCAATGCATAACAAGAGCTATTAAGTCGACTCATTAAGGACTCTAGCGTTCTTAGCGAAATCCTCCATACACATCAGGCTACCCTCTAGATTCACTGATAGGCCAGAAGTCAGGTTTCCTAGACGAAGGGCTGTTAGCTAATACTTGAGGGAGACTCCAAGCACTGAGCAAGCAGGATGAGTTGTAATGCTCGTATAGTTTCAGGGATTGAATGGGGGCGCTGAGTCAGAACAGTCTCATTAACCTAACTTACAACGTCGTATGGCTCGAGTATTTGATTAGTAAGCTTAAAGAGTTGCATGCGTTTGAAGCCTTTCTTGTGTCAAACCACAATTGGAATCAGAAATGATGTGATTCTAGTCGTAGGATTGGGATTTCTGATAAATGACGGAATAATGGGGACGCGTTGGCTAAGAGTTATGGGGTACGGGAAGCCTTATGTGGAAGTCATTAGATGGAAGGGCGAAGCACTATAATTTAGATGTAAAAAAGCCCCGCTATTTCTAGCGAGGCTTCTAAATAAATGGCGGAGTGGACGGGACTCGAACCCGCGACCCCCGGCGTGACAGGCCGGTATTC
>NZ_JBFSVE010000111.1:0-2186 GCF_041467715.1 Vibrio sp. 10N.247.311.14 | reverse complement strand
AATAATCACCCATACTGGCCGTTTCTATCTGAGATCCAATTAGGAAACAAAGCCGATTTAACCCGTCCATTGAACTCGCGGTAAAATCATCGAAATAAGCTAGTGATCTGAACCAGCGGAACTGGACACCTTTCAAACCGTCACTCCTCTTCTGAATATAGTTTTTGATGTCTTGAGTAAATTTTAAAGTCAAAGTACTGAACTTTGGTAATCCCCTTTGATGGGGAAGATCCATCAAGACATGAAATGTAAGAATGTCTCTATAACGATTAGGTTTGAGAGATCGATAAAGAACGCACCAATTAACGGCACGATAAAATACGCTTGTGGCGATGGGCCGTAGTAACCCGTGATACCATTCATATTGAGCATGGCTGTCGGTGTCGCACCCAAACCAAAGCCCGCATGACCACTTGCCATCACCGCGGCATCATAATTTTTACCGAGTAGCTTATAGGTAACGGACGTAACAAACACAATAGTAAACAATGTTTGAATCGTTAGGATAACCACCAGCGACAACGCCATATCAAACAGCTGCCAAAGTTTGATTTCAAGCAATGCCATAGATAAGAAGACACTTAGGGCAATTGAGCTTAAACGTGCCACTTCGACCATCGCAATCTTGGCAGGTTTGCTCTCGCTAAATAGTGTTGAGAATAGTGCACCAACAAATAACGCATAGACGAAATTTGGCACCATGTTCAGCCAATGCACATCGAGCACAAGCACTAAACTATGTAGCATTTGGCTGAGCTCAACACAGCATGCTAAAAGAACAACGCTTCCGATGCCATGTAGTACATTGCCCTTAGTCGGCATGTGATGGGCCTTTTTGTGTTCCACATCTGCTGCATGTACGTTCGGTGTTGAAAGTTGATTTTTTTCAACCAAATACGTGCCTAAAGGCGCTCCGATAATACCGCCAATCACAAGACCAAAAGTGGCACAGGCCATCGCGATTTCGAGTGCATTATCGACACCAAAATGGTCATGAAACATCGACGCCCATGCAGCACCTGTACCATGCCCACCTGATAGGGTGATAGAGCCCGTCATCAGTCCTAGCTTAGGATCCAGCCCTAAGAACGAGGCTGCAGCGACACCAATAGCGTCCTGAAAAATAATATAAACAACGGCGATTCCGAGAAAGACAACGAACAAGCGTCCACCTTGGAATAGCTGCTTGATATTTGCGCTTAAACCAATGCCTGCGAAAAACATCAGCATCAACGTCTCTTTATAAGGAAGTTCAAATTCGAACTCCATTCCCATGCGATATAAGCAAGTAGTAATTAAGGCTGCGATGCACCCACCAATCACCGGCCCTGGGATATGATATTTACTTAATATTGGTGTGTGTTTTTTGGTTACCTCACCAAACAACAACATCAAGAGTGCCAAAATGGCAGATTCAACGGCATTTACAGAAATTACATTCATTATCACGACCTAAACAACCGAATAAAAAAGCCCCGACTTGACGGGGCTTATATTTTCTAGCAACTACGAATTACGCAGAGAACTCTTGGAAGTACTCATCCAACACAGTGCGTGTTGCACGGCCAATTAGCTCGTACTCGTGGTGAGTAAGGTTCGCTAGTGATACGCGTACTGAGGCGTGTACTGTGTCGAAACCTTTACCAGGTAGTAAGATGACGCCAGTTTCGTGAGCAAGACGGAATAGGAAGTCTTTACCTTTCTCGTTAGCTTTGAACCAGTCGACAAACTCTTGACCGTAAAGTTTGCCACCTAGCGTGTCTAGCTCTAGGAGTGTGTAGTAATCCACACGGTCTTTGTTCTCTTCGATTTCTACACCCATGTTTTTGTAAAGCGTTGTGTAGCGCTCACGGATGATGCGTTTGCAAGCGGCTTTGTAGCGACCTTCTGAGTCCATTAGACAAGTTAGAGCAAACATCGCCATTTGCACTTGTTGCGGTAGAGATAGACCGGCAGTGTGATTCAAGGCTACGCTACGGCTATCCGCAACGATGCGGTCGATGAACTTAATGTCACGTGGCTCTGGAGTCAGTGTTTTGTAACGGCCATCAAGTTGACACTGTTTTTCTTCGCTGAAAGAACTTAGTGCGTCATCAAATACGTTTTTGTGTTGGATACCAATGGTACCTAAACGCCAGCCTGTTGCACCGAAGTATTTAGAGAATGAGTAAACACATAGTGTGTTA
>NZ_JBFSVE010000110.1:0-2340 GCF_041467715.1 Vibrio sp. 10N.247.311.14 | reverse complement strand
AACCCACCGGGTCATTGCAGACGCTAATGATGGAGATAGGTTAAGACCACTTGCGGAGAGCCTGTTAATGCGGCGGACACACTAGATGTCATCTAACGAATAAGGCACCGCAGTCGCGCAAGTCATCAGGGCCACGACGTATGCGAATCGTCGATAAGTAGGCCGAATGTAGAGCGGCAGTCCAAAACCCATCAACATAAGTTTAGCGGATGTTTGACAACCGGGGGAATCCATGTAGCCCTGTTAAGGGGTGAGCAACGCAATACCGATGCCGCCGCATGCCACCTTAAACACTAAAACCAACGCATAGTGAAAATGCCACGCGTTGCGAATCCCTCTTGAACAATTTGTTAGCATACATTTTTGCATACTGTATTGATGAAACTTTCACCATATTTCGTCAGAACCAACTCTTTGCGATATAGCCTTGACGACATTCGCTTATCTTCTATCACCGTATTTTTTAAATCTTGTAAATCGTTTATTACATCTACCAATATTTCAGGGACATCCTCAAGTCTACTAGGGGGACGATAATTGTTATTGCCGATAAACTGACTTAACTCGTTTTCCGAGTATTCTCGTTCAGCCCAAGTTAAAAGACCTAAACGAATTAGACATGAGAAAGACTTTTGCTTCTGCGTATCACTAGCTTCTGGGTGGTGAAGAGAAAGACCAAACTCACTGACTAACAATTGTGCATCTAAGGTGGTCATTTCACTAATAACTGATGCGTAGCTAGGATGAACTTCATTGGCTGTTTCTTTATCCGATGCTGATAAAAGTAATTGAGCGAATAGCTTTTGAAGTTCCGGCTCTTCAGCCGCATAAGCCACGTTCTTAAGGACATTACACCCAAGCCTTAACGTCGGTTCAATTCTGCGGTTCTTTGGGATTTTACTAAATCCACTTCTATATGTTTCACGAAAAGTTTGCAGATGATAATTTAAATAGTCTGCTGGTAAACCAACAACGTTATCAACAAGTTGCAAGATGTTGTCAGCCGTTTTACAGACTGTAGCAACAGGAACCGCAACAACGTCGACGATGTCGCCTTTCAATGTTATTCCATCAGTTTTGATACTTATTTCTTTTTCGCTCATAACTTTACCAATGTATGCTAACGAATGACATGGATTCCCCCTACCGAGGAGCTGCCACACTTATGTGGTACTTAAATGCATCGGAGGCACCATGTCTGATTATTCTTATTTCTGCGGTATCGACCTAGCTAAAAACCACTTTAGTCTTCATGCCGTAGACCAAAATGGTAAGGTCATACTTCATAAGTCAGTAACTCGCTCTAAACTACTGACTACAATAGCAAATATGCCACTCATGCGTATAGGCGTTGAAGCGTGTGGTGGTGCACATTATTGGGTAAGAACACTCAATAAACTTGGGCACGACGCCCGCACTATGGCCGTTAAATACGTGGTTCCTTATCGAACTAAAGGAAAGAACGACCTTAATGATGCTGTTGCCATATGCGAAGCTGTTCAGCGTCCATCAACTCGCTTTGTATCCGTAAAATCCCCCGAGCAACAAGCCATCTTATCGGTACATAGAATGAGAGAGCATTGGGTTCGTGAACGCACCGCGCTTATGAATCGCATGCGCGCCCTACTCTCTGAGTTCGGGTTAATCATTCCTGTTGGCCGCTCTTCATTAATGAAACACGTTCCCTTAATGCTTGAAGATGCAGAAAATGAACTGCCACATCTCGCACCTTGGTGAATTAAATCAACGTATCGCCGATACTGAACAAGTCTTCGGCTCTTTTGCTAAGGTCAGCGCTAATGTTCAACGAGTGATGAAGGTTCGTGGCATTGGGCCGCAAACCGCTACTGCGATACTTGCTTCGATAGGTAATGGTTCCCAATTTGATAAAAGCCGTGATTTCTCAGCTTGGCTTGGACTCGTACCAAAGCAATACTCCACAGGAGGAAAACCTCGGTTAGGTCGAATAACCAAACACGGTGATAAATATTTGCGAACACTATTAGTTCACGGTGCAAGGACCGTGATTGCCAACCTTGGCGACAAGCAAGATAAGTTAAGTCAGTGGTGTCGGGGCGTTCTAGAGCGGAGAGGAATGAACCGAGCGATAGTGGCACTGGCCGCGAAGAACGCACGAATTATATGGTCGCTTTTACACAATCAAACAGAATATGAAAACTATGCTGCTTAAGTAAAAACCTAAGCAGCATAAAGAGTTAAACCCACCGGGTCATTGCAGACGCTAATGATGGAGATAGGTTAAGACCACTTGCGGAGAGCCTGTTAATGCGGCGGACACACTAGATGTCATCTAACGAATAAGGCACCGCAGTCGCGCAA
>NZ_JBFSVE010000109.1:0-2353 GCF_041467715.1 Vibrio sp. 10N.247.311.14 | reverse complement strand
GAACGGCGGACTGTTAATCCGTATGTCGCAAGTTCAAGTCTTGCAAGGGGAGCCACATTCAAGAAAGCCAAGTCGAAAGACTTGGCTTTTTTTCGTTTGAACAAAAACAAACTCTATTCAATATACACATCAGCTCATCACTAACTCTTAATCAGTCTCGATAAATTGAGTTATCTCCTTTTAGTACTCTTACTACAGCAGTTGATTCTAAGTTCTATAAAGCATATCCACTACAACAGAACCAACGCCTTATAAAGTTCATGACCCGCTAATATTCACATTAAAACAAATAGAACCAAGTCCTGTTACTTTTTTTTCTTCGAAAATTTAATCCCTATCATACTTTGATGTCTTTCTAATATCTGCCTTACACCACTTAGATTAAGATTCGATGAATTATACCTAATACTAATTATTGAATCGCTGCGCGGGGAAATATGAAACTAAAAACGCAAGCTTACTTATTATCGGGCATCATCTTGATCGCCCTGCTAGCACTGACGGCTACAGGCTTATGGACCTTAAGAGTTGCTAGCAACATGGACAACAAAGCTCGCGTAACAGAGCTGTTTAAGAGCGCATACAGCATTCTTACTGAAGTCGAAAAAATGGCGATTGATGGCACACTAGAAGAAGAGCAAGCCAAGCAACTAGCTACTCGCCTTCTACGCAACAACATCTATAAAGATAATGAATATGTTTACGTAGCCGATGAGAACATGACGTTTATCGCGACACCATTAGATCCTCAACTGCACGGAACCAGTTTTAACGACTTTAAAGATGGCGACGGCAATAGTGTTGGGCAGCTAATCCAAAGAGTACTTGGTAATCGTACTGGCGAGATCATTGAGTACACCTGGACACAAAAACTGCCAGATGGAACGATTGAAGAAAAACTGTCTATTGCAGAGAAAACGCCACATTGGGGTTGGGTTGTCGGCACTGGTATCGGGTTCAATGAAGTTAACGCTCGTTTTTGGTCTACTGCTCAATGGCAGCTATTCCTTTGTGTCGTGATTGCTGGTCTTATTCTGGCGAGCCTAATTGTATCCATTAAACGCATGCTAGCGCTTCTTGGCGGCGAACCTAAAGACGTACGAGAAGCAGTACAAGCCGTAGCACAAGGTCGAATTCAAACCTCTTTCGAAACTCAGGCAATTGACGGCAGTATCTATCACGCCGTACAACAAATGAGTAAGTCATTGGCTGAGCTAGTATCAAACCTTGACGCTTCAATGCTGGCATTAAGAGGCGAACTGCAGCGCGTAGAAGATCGCGCTGGGTCAATTGGTCAACTGACAGACACCCAACAGCAATCAACAGAGATGATCGCGACAGCAATGACCGAGATGGCCTCTTCAGCCAATAACGTAGCTGCTTCAGCTAGCGATACCGCGCGCAACACCGACGAGGCCGACAAACAGAGCCAGCATACCCAACAACTCATTCACAACACAGTAGATAACATTCAAGGCTTAGCAGGCCAACTAGGCACAGCAAGCGAAGCTGTCGCTAACCTAGATAACGATGTAAACAACATTGCAAAAGTATTGGATGTGATTGGTGATATAGCGGAGCAAACTAACCTATTGGCACTAAATGCAGCCATTGAAGCAGCTCGAGCTGGCGAACAAGGTCGTGGATTTGCTGTTGTAGCAGATGAGGTTCGTAACCTTGCAGGCAGAACACAATCGAGCACAAAAGAAATCCAATTAATGATTAATAACCTTCAAGAGGGATCTCGCAACGCAATTCAAACCATGGAAGTGTGTGCCGCGACCAGTGAAAGCACCGTAACAGAGTCTCAAAACGCCTCTGAAGCACTACAACAGATTGTTGTCGCATTAGAGTCCATTTCATCAATGAGTCATCAAATCGCAACAGCGGCCGCTGAGCAGACTCAGGTGAGCGATGATATATCGAAGCGTATCAATATGATCGAAGAGAGCGGTAACCAACTGAGCAATGTCGTAACAGAAAGTCATAACAGCACCCAAACTCTTGCCTCTCTTTCCAACGAATTAGAAGCTTGGGTTAATAGGTTTGAAGTAAAACACTAAACTCCCTAGAAAATTTTCAAATAAAAAAGCACGTTTTCATACGTGCTTTTTTTATTTCGGCGCCCATTCAGTGTAGTTAACCGTAGTTTTACTATCTTTTAGGGCATGCTAGACCTAGGTTTTTCACCCCAAATGAGCAAAAACAACCCACTAAGTATAGAAAAACATCAAACGATACTTTTTTTGCAATTTAATGTTGACCCAGAACGCGAAAACACGTTTAATACACCTCGTCGCCCGGATAGCTCAGTCGGTAGAGCAGAGGATTGAAAATCCTCGTGTCGGTGGTT
>NZ_JBFSVE010000108.1:0-2789 GCF_041467715.1 Vibrio sp. 10N.247.311.14 | reverse complement strand
GGGTATGAACTCGCTAAGTCTCTTGATTAACCAGACTTGTGATCAAGAGACAGGCCAACTGGCTGCCTTTTTTGAACCTTACGTAAAAAGCTCTCTCTAACGCTATCGAGAACCTAACACTTCTTTGCTTAAGATTGCCTGCCACTCTTGTTCGGTAACCGGCATGATCGATAAGCGATTACCGCGTTTCACCAAGGGCATTTCGGAGAGTTCAGGCATGGCTTTAAGCGTAACCAAAGGAATCAAGCGCTCAGTCACTCGCACAAACTCGACATCCACCATGATCCAGCGTGGGTTATCGGGTGAAGACTTAGGATCGTAGTAATCACTCTCAGGGTCGAACTGAAAGTGGTCTGGGTAGGCTTCTCTGGTTACTTTAGCGATCCCCGCTACGCCAACTTTTTTACATGATGAGTGGTATATCATCACCAGATCGCCAAGCTTGACGTCATCACGCATCATGTTTCGAGCCTGATAGTTGCGTACACCCTCCCAACAAGAGGTTTTTTGTACTCTAAGAGTCTGAATAGAGAAGGTGTCGGGTTCTGTTTTAAATAACCAATATGCCATAATAAATCCAATTAACGGTTGCTCCGAGGAAGATATAACATGAAGGTAATGAAAAACCCAGTGACATGGCTAGTCGCGTTCGCTCTACAAGGCTGTGTTACGGCACCTGATACGCCGCAACAACCTGAACAGCCCCCAGCAAACTTGGATGAGCCACTGAGCATTCAACCGCAAACCTTCATCATGCGTGGTCAGGTGGTGGTTGGCCATGAAAGCCGAACCTTCACTCCTTGCGGTAGCCAACAACAATACTGGTTAGACTTATCTCCAGAGTTAGCGTTAGAAGCACAAGGGCTCTCAACGAGACCTTACCAAGCCTTATATGGCGAGCTGATTGGTCACCTAACCGTGCCGAGCCAAACGGGTTATAACGCAGATTTCACAGCGCGTTTCGTGGTTGACCAAGTGAACATCCTAACCGCAGAGAACCCAGATCGCTGCGTCCAACCGCTGCGCTCAACACGAGTATTTGGTAATGAACCCTTCTGGTCAGCAACCTTCGATAAAGACCAGCTGAAATACACTAAGATGGGCGAAGAACCTCAGCGCCTCGATATCGAATCAAGCCGCACCTCACCAAGCACTCGCGACTACCAGCTTAAAGGTAATCAGGGACAAGGTGAGCTAAACCTTAAAAAAGAGAGCTGCAGCGATGGCATGAGTGACTCTATCTATGGCTGGCACGCCAAACTTAATCTCAATGACAGCAACTACAATGGTTGTGCAATGGTGGCCAATCAAGATCCAACGCTGAACTGGAGTGGACTCTACTTCGCAAGCTCAACGCAGAACACTGGCTTCTCTATCAACCTAGAACTCAACGACGACCACAGCGCTATTACAACTTACTCGTACAGCAATGGCGATCCTTCTATTGTTGAACAGGGCTTCTGGCAGCAACTTAACCAAAATCAGGTACAGGTTGTGATGACTCGTCACCAGCAACAGTACTTAATCTCTGAGCGCGTCTTCACACTCGATAACGGCAAACTGGTCGCTGAAAAAGAGAAAGTGGGCAATGTTGTCTACCCTATTGCCAATGGCGGTCTAGTGCTATTCGAAGCCAAGAGTGAACAAGCGCAGGTGAATACGACCACCAACGTTGATCTCACCGCAAAGCAGATAAACTCGAGTGATCAACTTGATCAAAAAGTCGACCAAGCGATCCGTGAGTATTTTAAGATCAACAACACCGATCCAGGCAATACTCAGTACCGCTGGCTAACCTACGATCTGAACGGTGATGGCAAAGAAGAGTTGTTTGCTCAACTCGACTGGTGTGGTTCAGGTGGCTGTACGTTGCTTATCTTTGAAAACCACCAAGACAACTGGCGCTTCAATAGCCGAGTGACACTGGTTAAAGGCGATATACGCTTAGGAAAGTCGCAAAATCATGGCTGGCAGGATCTGATCTTCAATGTCAGCGGCGGTGGAGCAACACCTGCGAAGCACACGCTGTCTTACACCGGTGTTAGCTACCCACTGAATCCAAGTGTCGCTCCAGTTGCAAATGATGCTGATATCAGCGATGTGGTTCTGTTCGCTGATGGCATATCACCAGCGCAAAGCGGAGTTAAGCTATAACCATGAGTAATCAACAAGCTTGCGGTGGTTGTGGCTTCACTCATCAATGTATTTGTCACCGTATACCAAGTGTTGAAAGCCAAACTGATCTTGTACTGCTCACTCATGAGAATGAACTGTCGAGAGACACCAATACCGGAAAGTTACTTGAGCAATCTATTCAGCAATGTCAGTCCTTCGTATGGCAACGAAAAACACCACCAGAAGAGTTGATTGCCTTACTCGAAGACAAAGCATTGCAGCCTTTTTTGCTGTTTCCAAGTGACAACAGTATTGAGTGCCAGCAAGCCGTGTCATCTGTAGCTGGAGATCGTAAGCCGTTATTCATCATCTTGGATGGCACATGGCAGGAAGCGAAGAAAATGCTCAACAAGAGCGCGTGGTTAAACACCATTCCTCAAATCCATCTCGATATCACGACTGAATCGTCATACACCTTGCGCCGCAATCAAGACAGCGGGCACTTATGTACCTGCGAAGTTGGCGTTGAGTTGCTAAAAACGTTAGGTGAAGCCGAACCGGCTAAGTTGATTAACGATTACTACCAACACTACCTAAAGGTGTTTCAAGCGGATAAATGGTAAGCGTGTCACGAACCCCGCATTCTAATTAACCAGCACGAAGAATAAGATCAT
>NZ_JBFSVE010000107.1:0-2823 GCF_041467715.1 Vibrio sp. 10N.247.311.14 | reverse complement strand
AGACTGCTTTCAGGCTTCACAATTATCGGCCACGAACCCATCAAAATAAACGATTTTACAATGAGTTAATCGAGAATAAAGCCTTATTCTCCAAGCGTTAACGGCACGATTTTAGTATAATCAATGCTATGAAAAAGACGCCAAATATCAACCCAGAAAGCCAAGATGTTGCCGAGCTACAAGCGATGGTATCTGCTCTGATGTCGGAGAGAAATGAGTGGAAACAAGAGCGCCAATCGCTGCTTGAACAACTCAAACTCGCCTTCGACCGTCAGTTCGCGAAACGCTCGGAGGCATTAAAGCCTTACGATGAATCACAAGGTGACCTCTTCAACGAAGCGGAATGTGAAGCCGTTAAAGAAGACGAGGTTGAGGTGACAACCACGACCACAACGAAAAAGCGCGGTAAACGTAAACCTCTGCCTAAGACCTTGCCTCGTGAGGTTATCGAACTTGATGTAGACGACCATGAAAAGCAGTGCGCTTGCTGCAATCATAGCCTGCATAAAATCGGTGAAGACCGCAGCGAGAAGCTAGAGTTCACGCCAGCGGTACTCAAAGTGTTGGAATATGTTCGTCCTAAGTACGCTTGCCGCCAGTGCGAGAAAACAGGTGACAGCAGCCGTATCGTTCAGAAGCCATCCCCTCAGAGTCTCATCCCTAAAAGCTTCGCCACAGAAAGCTTGCTGACCAACATCATTCTTGGCAAATACCAATACGCGATGCCACTTTATCGTCAAGAATCGCTGTTTACCCAGTCGGGTATCGAGCTATCACGCACCACCATGGCAAGGTGGGTTATCCAAGTCAGTGAGAAGTTCGCCCCGCTGTATGCGGCCTTGAAGGAGAACCTGCTTCAACAAGTGGTGGTTCAGGCGGATGAAACGCCGCTCAATGTGCTCAAAGAAGAGAAGAAGTGTTATATGTGGCTCTACTGCTCAGGCGCTGACTCACCCGAAGCGGCACTGCCGAATGTGAAAAATATTGCCTTGTACGACTATCAAAACAGTCGCGCGAGGGCGTGTCCCGTGGACTTTTTAGGTGACTACAACGGTTATCTACAAACCGATGGCTACGCGGCTTATGATGGACTTCATCAAGTCACCAATGTAGGGTGCTTAGCGCATGCTCGCGGTGTTTTTCAAGGTAGTTGTCATCATTTGCTTACTTATTAAGCAGCTTCTCTTTCTGGATTTAGGTGAACGTCACCAACAGGTTCACAGTTTCTGATATCACCAGGCCAGCGTTCAGGGTTTAGCTCTTTTGCAGCGAGTAGTACCTCCGCTCGGCGCTTCAAGATCTCTTTATCTTTTCCATTGTGACGCTCTGAAGGCGTGACATAATTCAGCTTACTGTGCTTGTGCTCCGTGTTGTACCAGCGTACGAAGGCTTCAACCCAACTTCGACTACTGTCGATTGTTTCAAAGCCCTTTGTTGGCCAGCTTGGCATGTACTTTACCGTGCGGAACAATGACTCAACATACGGGTTATCATCACTGACTCTTGGGCGACTATACGATGAAGTAATACCTAACTCTTCCATTTTTGCTTTGAACGTCAACGACTTCATCGGCGCACCATTATCTGAGTGAAGAACCAGTGCTTGATTGAAGCACTGCTCTCGCATCAACGTTCGTTGCAGAAGTTGTGACGCTAGCTCACCGCATTCATGCTCATACACTTCATAACCAACAATTTTTCGACTGTAGATGTCCTCAATGACATACAGGTAATAGTGTTGGCCTCGAACCTTTGAAGGTAAGTAAGTGATATCCCACGTATAGACTTGGTTTGAGTCCGTCGCTGTGTAACTGGTTGGCTTCGCTTGCTTCTGTCTGCTCCGCTGACGACCTCGCTTGTGAAGTTGCCCCTGCGTACTCAGTACTCGATAGTAGCTCGACTCAGAGGCGATATACTCACCTCTATCAAGCAGTGTCGGGACGATTTGAGTTGGAGGCAAGCTTGCGAACTCAGAGCGGTTACACACCTCGACAATCGCATCACGCTCTTCCTGAGACAGCTTGTTAGCAGGCTCAGGTCTGATGCATATTGGCCTTTTGTCAGCTTGAACTTCTCCTTGCTGATACCAGCGACGATAGGTTCTCAAGTCAATTTGAACTTCATGGCAAGCTAGCTGTAAACGGCATCCGCATTGCTTCGCTTCAAGGATTAGAGTCACTATGGTCTGCCTTTCATCGGTTGAGGTTAGTCGTCCTCTGGCTCTTCCCCGTAAAAGGCTCTCAGCTTTTTTCTTAGTACCAAGAGGGCGGCCGTTTCAGCGAGTGCTTTTTCTTTGAGTCGTAAATCTTTCTTCAACTCTTTGATTTCAAGTTTGTCAGCTTTAGCCTGCTTCTTTGCTTCAGCTTCCTGCTCTTTACTCGACTTAAACCCTTGCATACATTCGCTGCGCCAACTTTGGATTTGTTCAGGGAAAAGACCTTTTTCACGACAATATTGGCTGAGTTCACTTTCGGTCATCGAGTAAGTCTCGGCAACAATGGCGAGTTTAGTTTGAGCAGACCACTGCTCTGATGAAGTGTTGCTATTTGGCACGGCGGCTCCTGAACCTCTGAGTTGCTGGCGCCAATGATACAGGGTCGCAGTGCTAATTCCTTCCTCTTCCGACACTTCTTTCACTGACATCGAATAGGGAGGTAATAGCTTCTTCAAGATAGCTTCTTTTCTTTCTACTGAGATACGAGACACAATTACTCTTTATCGCCCAAACTGGTTAAATTTTAACAGTGACAACTACCCTGCCAGATAGGGCTCGTCGCAAGTTCATGGATGCGAAGAAGCTTCAAGGGAAAGGTAAATCAGGCA
>NZ_JBFSVE010000106.1:0-2920 GCF_041467715.1 Vibrio sp. 10N.247.311.14 | reverse complement strand
AACATTACGTTAGACGGAATTTACGCTGAGCTTAGTGCTTAAGGTTCTGTCTATGAGCAAGCACTCCAATAAGAAGTAAAATGCCCGTTAGTCTCTACTTTTAATAGCAGGACTAACGGGCTATTTGTATCTGCTGTCTTCTAAATGGCAACAGATAGTCCATTCAATGGGGATCTACCCCATAAACCAAGACACGAAAATCAACGCACCAAAACCAAATGTCGCCATTAATGCCGTGTCGCCACCGGCTGCTGTGTAGCTGCCTTCGGTTTGTAGGTGAGGGAAGTCAGGTCTGCGAACCTTAACTACCATTGCGAGTGGGCCCCAGATAGCTAGGAACACCAGCACCATACCTGCATAGTCCAGCATGCTTACAAACTGGCTAGCGAACAGCTCAGCTAATACCAAAGGTAAGATGAAGGTTAGCGCATAAGCCAACGCTTTGTTGTTGGTCACCGCATCTTTGTTTTGGTCGTAAAGCGCCATCGACACGCCGAGGAAAGAAGTCACCAAGGCCAGAGCAGAGAACAGAGCGATCACCACTTTCAACCAAGCAGATTGGCCGCTGAACGCAGAGATCAACTCAGAGATATTGTGGAACTGGCTTATCGCGTCTGTGCCAAGGTTGCCGATAATCGCGAATAACCAAGTTAGGTAGCAAATTAATGGAATCACTGAGCCTAGCAGAATCATATTGCGGATCTGCTTTTGAGTTGCTTCACGGTTGTAGATAACCAGTGACGGGATCACCACCATAGAGGCAAAGCTAGTAAAGATAACTGCGCTGTATTGCACCACGTCGTTGGCCGTGTATTGGCTGGTTTGAGTTAGGTAATCAAGGCGAATGTTGCTAAATAATGACGCGATAACGATAAACAGCATCACGACCATCAAGATGAATAGCCCGCGATTCAGTTTGTCGATATAAGACTTGCCCGAGACGACGATAGCACCCATCAATAGGCTGAAAATGGTATACGCAACGGATGCTGATACATCGACACCAACGTCGAGCAGTAGCTTATGAATGATGTCACCGACACCTAAGATATAAGCGATCAACATGCATACTAGCAACAGGTAAAAGAGTGCATTGATAAAGTGTTTACCTTTGCTGCCCAGAGTGAGGTAAGCGACACTGCTCATGCCACTGTTGTCTTTAGTTTTAGTGCATGCTTCTGCCAGGAGGAGTGCAGAGTATGTGGTGCCGATAAAGATAAGTAGCATCAGCACTGAGCTGATCATGAAGCCAAATTGAGCCAACACCATGGGAATAGCAAGCATGCCAGCCCCTAATGCAGTTCCTGACAGAATCAAAGAACTGCCGAATAATTTCATATTCAAGAAAGCAACCTCAAAGTATCCAATTAATTTTTTGTTGGATTGTAAATATTTGTTGCCAAGCCTAACAAATTACACAGTAAAGTTAGGGGTTAATTTCTAATAAATTTTGAATTTTTCTAAAAAATTTAAGCAGGAATTTCTGGTGTATATGTGTGGTTGATTTAAGTATTCACTCGGTGAGTTTATTTATCGTTTAGTTAACGTTCGTCCATTATTGAATGATTTAGAAATTGGCAAAATTCAGTTAAAAAGAAGTATGTTTATGAGCTAATTGAAGACGATTCTAGTGAGTCGGATGCGGATAGTACGATTGTAGGCTCGATTATCTTTACGTCGCTTTCATTTGACGATGAAACCAAGGCATATTTGCTTTCGCCAGTCGCGGTGAGCACTCAGGTGCAAAAGCGTGGTATTGGTCAGCGCCTGATTAACTTCGGTTTGCAGTTTCTAAAAGAGCAGGGTATTGAGCTTGCAGTGACGTACGGTGATCCTGACTACTATTCAAAAGTGGGCTTTGGGCAAATTACCGTTAAGCAGGTCCCAGCGCCCTTTGAATTGAGTTTCCCTCACGGTTGGTTGGCTCAATTGTTAACTGGTGGTGAAATCAAAGTAACAAGTGGCAAGTCGAGTTGTGTTAAAGGCTTGGCTCACGCAGAATATTGGTAGCCGCTTGCAAAAAATTGAGAAAAAGAGAAAGCCCATCAGGTGTTGCCTGTTGGGCTTTCTCGTTATGAACAAAAGATATCCGTCAGGCTTCAATGTACAGTTTGAACGAGTGTTCAAAATAACACTTGAACGATCGTTCTTGTTTGATCTATATTGTTTTAACACCAACGGAGAACATTCATTAATTGCTCCGTGATTGAATAACTTTAGAACCGAAAATTGATAGGGATAGAGCAATGAGCAACTTCAAAATTCACTCAGTAGAATCCGCGCCAGAGCAAAGCCAACCTATTCTTGAGGGCGCTAAAAAGCAGATGGGCAGAGTGCCGGGCTTGTTTGGTGTGTTGGCTGAATCTCCAAACACACTTAAGGCTTACACCCAGCTTCATCAGGCATTTAGTGACTCATCTTTCGATGCTGAAGAGCTAACGGTTGTTTGGCAAACCATCAACGTTGAACACGAATGTCACTACTGCGTTCCAGCGCACACAGGTATCGCACATTCAATGAAGGTTGATCCTGCAATCACCGAAGCACTGCGTAATCGCACGGCTCTACCCACTGAAAAACTGCAAGCACTGCATGATTTTACGCTGAGCATGGTGCGTAACCGCGGCAATGTGCCTGAAAGTGAAATGGCAGCATTTTTCGAAGCGGGCTACGGTCAACAACAAGTGTTAGAAGTGATTCTTGGCCTGTCTCAGAAAGTGATCAGTAATTACGTAAACCACGTTGCTAAAACGCCAGTCGACAAAGTTTTTGAACAGTTCGCTTGGCAAGGGTAATCGTATTTAACTAACCATCGTATTTAAGCAACTCAAGATATGATAATGATGAAAGCCCCGCTCAGTTGAGTGGGGCTTTGTTGTTGTGCGCCGAGCATGGCGTTGATCTAGGAGGTGAAAGTCCT
>NZ_JBFSVE010000105.1:0-3384 GCF_041467715.1 Vibrio sp. 10N.247.311.14 | reverse complement strand
AACATAAGTTTAGCGGATGTTTGACAACCGGGGGAATCCATGTAGCCGCATTAAGGTGTGAGCGGCGCTTGGCTATACTTGAGCGAAGCGAAGCTGCCAAGCGTTGCGAATCAATCTTAAATGCATTGTTAGTTGTTTGTTTCTACCGAAAGTCCCATTTCACTCATACCGATTTTCAAAAGCAACTCTTTTAGCTCATTAGCAAAAATAACTTTCACTGAATTGTCTAAGTCAGCAACACTCAAGTTTTGCTCCTTTTTACACTTAGTAACAATCACATACTTATCAATAAGGACTAAACCCTCATTTTTCCAGTAATCATCAGCCTTTGAAATTTGTTTAACGGCATATCCTGACATGTAACCAGAGTAGTCTTTAACTTGAATAGCTATTGCATACTGAAAATCAGATAAGCCGGGGAACTTAATTAAAATGTCCGTACCATGTTGCTTTTCTAAAATCCCCCCCGTGCGTTCTACGACTATTGGGGCTGGGTATATTTTTTTGAGTCCCTCAACCAGAGCATATTCCCACTCTTCATTTGATAAGTTCGCATTCAACCGGTCATATACTTCATTAGAAAATTTTTCCGGGTCGAAGCTATTTGACAGGCTATCTGTCAAAATACTGTGGAAGCGATTTGTAAAACTAACTTCATTTCTTAATTCAGAGTCTTCTTTTTCGATGACTCGCTCAATAGCTTCAGCACAATGACCAACACTCCAAAACCTTGATACATTTTTTAATGTAGAACGAATGTCACCTGATATTGATTCATTTTTTCTTACGAATTGTTTAATTAGTTTAGCAGGGAAAATATGTCCATAATCACCAAGGTTTTGATCAATTTCATATCTGTACCCTTTATCAAAATCCTCGGTAGCTTCTACTACTGCAACTTCGTTCCATGTAGGAAGTCGTGGTATTAGTAAAATATCTCCCTTTTTAACTTTATTAAAAATTGGAAGATTTCGTTTTGCCCCACTATCCATTTCCAGATTATTCAAGCACTGTTTAGGATCCCATCCCCAACCTTGGCGCAACCGTCCCTGCTCTAACTCAGAACGAAAGAAGTCAATTTTGTTTTTATTTATTCTGTAACCCCAATAATTCCTACCCATAATTCCCTCGATATTTATTTAAACAACTAACGAATGATATGGACTCCCTCTACCTGACACTCTGCGTGCCATACTTACTTAGTACACGCTGAAGAACTGGAGGTTACTATGTCCACCATTCAAACTATTGGCGTTGACCTTGCCAAGAATGTGTTCAGTATTCACGGCGTTGATGCATATGGCAAGTGCGTCCTACGCAAAACTGTCAAAAGAAACAAACTCTTAGACACATTCGCGAAGTTACCTCCCTGCCTCATCGGTATGGAGGCGTGCTCTGGTGCACACCACTGGGCGAGAGAGCTACTGAAACTAGGTCATAACCCGAAAATTATGGCGTCCAAATTCGTTATTCCATATCGACAAAATGAGAAGAACGATGCCAATGACGCAGAGGCCATCTGTGAAGCGGTATCTAGACCCAAAACACGATTTGTCTCTATAAAAAGTGAAGAGCAACAAGCTGTGCTTTGCCTGCACCGTATTCGACAGGGGCTAATTAAAACAAGAACGGCGACTATTAACCAGCTCAGAGGTTTGCTTTCCGAATTTGGTATTGTGATGCCTCAGGGGCGCTACTCGGCTCAAAACACTATTGGTAGTGTCCTTGAAGATGCAGAAAATGGTTTGCCTATACTCGCTCGAGAGCTACTTCAAGATCTATCGAACAAGATTCAACACCTTAACCTAGAAGTATTGCACTATGATCGTAGAGTCTCTGCTTTAGTTCGTGAGATGGCTTCAGCCAAAGCGCTCATGGATATTCCAGGTGTCGGTGAACACAGTGCAAGTGCCATTGTCGCAACCGTCAATGACGCCAAACAATTTGGCTCTAGCCGCCAATTTGCCGCTTGGATAGGGTTGGTTCCAAGACAATACTCAACAGGTGGTCATGTTCATCTTGGTCGCATCAGCAAAAGAGGCGAAAAACATATTCGCACTCTACTTATTCATGGCGCAAGAGCCGTTATTGCACGATGTAAAGAGAAAACCGATCGCAACAGTATTTGGTTAAATCAACTCGTTGAACGACGAGGTTATAAACGAGCAGCTGTCGCCCTAGCAGCAAAAAACGCTCGTATAATATGGGCATTATTAACAACAGGAAAAGAGTACAAGATTAACTATGTAAACGGTTAACACTCACCGAGTCAAAGCAATAGCAAATGATGACAATACGACCAGACCGAGATGCCTAAACCTGTTTAATTGGGAAGTAATAAATACTGTTTAACGAATGAGGCTGGCATCAAGCGAATATCATCAAGGTAACGGAACGATTCCGATTAAACACCGAATGTAGAGCTGCTGTCCGATCCACTGTTGTCAGCGGGAGCTATTGTTGACAAAAGAGGGAGTCCATGTAGCCCAATTAAGGGGTGAACAACGCTACCACCTAACCTTAAAGCATTGTGCCATAAACACTAAATTTGAAGTAGAAGCAAAAATGCCGAGCGTTGTGAATCCCTCTTAAATTGCTTGTTAGTTTACCCTTCGCACAAATCGCACGATTTAATTATATTGACCATTTTGTGCGACAAACTATAATATTGCTGTAATTCCAAATTTGGAGATTGAGTATGCACACACTAACAGCAAATGATGCAAAGCGTAACTTTGGTGAGCTGCTTCTAAGCGCCCAACGTGAGCCAGTAAAGATTAGCAAAAACAGTAAAGATGCCGTAGTAGTAATGTCTATCAAAGACTATGAAGAACTAGAGGCAATGAAAACTGATTACCTTAAACATTGTTTCGAGTCAGCTAAACAAGACTTAGCACAAGGCAATGTAGTTGATGGTGAAGATTTCCTAAGCGCCTTGTAACCCACTATGCAAAAGAATAAATACAAACTAAGTAAATTGGCTCAGGCTCATTTACGAAAAATTAAAAGCTATACCGTCAACAACTTTTCTGAAATGCAGTGGAACAACTATAAAGACACATTGCTAACTGGGTTTCAAATGCTTGCCGACAATCCAGCCGTAGGTCGCAGTTGCGATGAGATTTATCCAAGCGGTTTCTATTTTCCGGTAGGAAAACACACAGCTTACTTTACAAAAGAAGACGGTTTTATTTTAGTTGTGGCTGTACTTGGTCAATCACAACTCCCACAAAACCACTTGTAGCTAAGACATCACCCGAAGTAAAAACTAGGGTGATGATCTTGATTGGTAAACTAACGAATGACATGGATTCCCCCTACCGAGGATCTGATCCGCACCATAAGTTTTGGACACTGAGTTAAGTGAGTACAATCACTAACGAG
>NZ_JBFSVE010000104.1:0-3458 GCF_041467715.1 Vibrio sp. 10N.247.311.14 | reverse complement strand
TGAGCCCGTAGAGGACTTTCACCTCCTAGATCAACGCCATGCTCGGCGCACAATATAAAAAATGGACGCTCGTAGCGTCCATTTTTGTCTCAGCGGCTAACCACGAGAAGATGTCTGATTTGATTCGTCTACGAAGTAAAGAAAGAAGACAACATCCAGATAGCTAACACGATGAAAACTCCGCCCATGACTTTCTGTTGATAGGTACGAAACTTCGCGTTTTCTACGAGAGATTTACCAATCGTACCCACTAACGCCACCAGCAAAAAGTTAAACGTTAAGCCGAGAACATTCAGTAATAAACCCAGAACAAGCATCTGCTGACCGGAAGTCGCTTCAATATTCGTCGACACAAACTGAGGCAGAAACATCACAAAGAAAACCAACGCTTTAGGATTAAGCAGGTTACTGATTAGCGCTCTTTGATAGTAGGCTTTTGCTGCAAAGTTATCGCTTAACTCAGGCGCGTTACCCTGATCTGTTCGCAGGCAGTCCCATCCCATCTTCAACAAGTACGCGCCGCCTAACAAATGTAGAGCTTTAAGCGCTATTGGGCTCATTGCGATCAACGCTGATACACCCATAGCCGCTAATACTGTCAGAATGATACCAGAAGTCGCATTACCTAGGCTTGCAAACACGCCGACCTTACGGCCATAGCTCATGCTTGAACTCGCAATCAGTAACATATCAGGGCCAGGTAAAAGAAGAAGTGCAACAACGGCAGTCAGGTAGACAGGTAAAATGGTTAAGTCGATCATGAGGGTCAGCATTGATAAAAACGGAGGCGGATTTTATATCAATTACTAACACCCTTCCAGATACAATCAGTTGTTCGACGTTTATTTAATCGAATTAAAAACCAACATTAAGCGACAAAGCCAATTTATTAACTAAATAGAAAAGACTAATTAACTTGCTACCCATTCGATCTCAATCAATGTCGTATCGCCACACTTTAGGCGACCAAGGAAGATATCGCCTCGATGTACGGCCCCAACACCTTTTGGCGTACCTGTCATCACAACATCGCCGTCTAGTAAGGTGGTATAAGAAGACAGCTCTTCTAGGATAGTTTTTGGAGAGTAAAGCATCTGCTCAACATGTCCTTTCTGAACACGAACACAGTTAATAAACAACTCTAGGTTTAAGTCTGCAAGGTCTAAGTTATCAATTGGAACAAAGCGACTAAATACGGCTGAGCCATCAAAAGCTTTGGCGCGTTCCCAAGGTAAGCCTTTCGCTTTTAAGCTACTTTGCAACTCACGCTTGGTGAGGTCTAACCCTAAGCCCACGGCTGAGTATTGGCCATTTTCAACGATAAAGCAGATTTCAGCTTCATAGTGCAGTGCTTCTTGATGAAACGAAGAAAGAGAGGAAGTCACGCTGGTGCTTGGTTTATTAAACACCACCATAGAGTCAGGAATCGCATTGTTAAGTTCTTCAATGTGATCGACATAGTTACGCCCAACACACAGTACTTTTGTTGGGGTTGCTGTTCGTTTCGACTTCATCAGCTGTTCCTGATCGACAACGCTGCTCATAGTTTATCCCTGAACTATTTTTAGAGAGCAGAGTTTAGCGCATCATAAAATGAGAGTCTTCGACAAGATGATTACCGATCTCTAAATTCTGATCTTGAGCTCAATTCATTGATTTGAATACTTTTAGGTAAATATCGGTGTATACCTCGACCGACCCAGCAGGAATAGAGTCATCGGCTTACATAAATTAGAGAAAATGAAACTAAAGTAGGCAGTTAAATTTGAAGAGCATTAAAACGAAAGAAGCCCTCTCAAACCAAAGGCTTGAGAGGGCTTAGCATGGTGTCTAGGACAGTATCCTAAAAGGTAAACTTAAGGAGTAAACACTATGCTAAATAAGTCTGCGACTTATAGGTAGTAACGAGCACCAAGTAGCCACTGGTCATCAGCTTTTTCTTTGTACACGCCAGAACCTTGTAGGTCGAACTGGTAACCAGCAAAGCCTACGAACTGAGATGTGAAGTTGTATTCAGCTTGTAGAGCTGAAGTGCTGTATACAGTTTCGCTGTTCTTGTCGTCTTCTACCGCTTCGTAGTTAACGCTTAGGTTAAGGCTGTTAGCTAGTGCGTAAGATGCTAAAAATTCGTAACCTGTAGACTCTGAAATAACGCCAAACTTACCATTATTCATGTAGTTGTTCGCTGCGTATACAGCTGCAACGTAAAGACCTTCAGAACCGTATGAACCGTAAGTTGCACTTAGTACATTAGAATCAGCAGTCTTTGAATCAGTACCAACATTAGCACCAGTACCGAAAGTAACGTCACCAGTATTGTAAGCGTAGTTCACAGAGAAGTTAGCGATATCGTAGTTCAACGCGATTTGAGCACGGTTGCCGTACTTATTCTCTGAAGCAACTTCGTTGTATTTTTCGTCAGAAACCTTACGACCTTGCCATGCAACGCCAATTGCTAGAGAGCCAGCGTTACCGAAATCCACAGCGTTAGCGTAGCTCACCATCTCTTCAGCACGACCAGTACCTAGATTACCGTGATCTTCGTAGATGAAGTCATTCGCAAATGCGATTGGCATATCTGCTACACCAGCAACGTTGTAGTAAGGTGCCCATTGAGTACCTACTGCTGCACGACCGTAATCATCGTGAGAAAGGCCAACGTAACCAAGACGAGTTGTGAATGACTGATCACCACCGTCTAGCATGTTTAGCGCCCATTCACCTTTAGCATCAGCAGTAAAGCCGTTACCAAGTTCATGAGTTGCACCGAAGTTGATACGTGGAGAAACAGTTTCTACACCGATGTCGTCGCTGTTAAGGCGGTCAGCGCTGTTTACATCACCAACTGCAACTGAAACGTGGCCGCCAACAGAGAATGTTGTTCCGTCTTCGTTGTAAAGTTCTACTGCAACTGCCTGTGTACCAAATACTGCACCAGAAATTGCTAGCGCTAAAAGTTTCTTATTCATTTGTCATGTCCATTATGTAACTGGGTGAGTTATTCACTAACAACCTCGTGCTTACGGAGAAGTTGTTACCTGCATTTAACAAGTAGGCAAACCCTAATATACGAATGACAAGAAAGTTGCATTAAAATATATAAAATAAAAAAAATCGCACTATAAAAAACAAAAATACCTTCTAAAACAAATAAATAATACAGCAATCACTGGGAGCTCTTTTCATTCTTTGAGATAATTACTTTGATTATTTTTGATTTTATAATCACCAAGAAAGCATTAAAAATCTAAACCCAAGGTAACTCATCAGACCATCGAGAGGCTCGCCTTTGCCTTTGAAACATTTTGTAACACGTAGAGCTCAGCTGAAATATTTAGCTTTGTGAAACAAATCCCAATATGAGCTAGGAAAAATCGTTCAATAGAAAGTTCATTAGAGAAAAACAATCGAGTAGGAGGAGGCCTCACGGCCTCCGTCCTCTCACACCACCGTACAAG
>NZ_JBFSVE010000103.1:0-3553 GCF_041467715.1 Vibrio sp. 10N.247.311.14 | reverse complement strand
CTGAGCCCGTAGAGGACTTTCACCTCCTAGATCAACGCCATGCTCGGCGCACAAAGCAAAAGGGGCATCATTTCGATGCCCCTTTCAGTTTCCACGATACTTGGTTAAACGCTTTCGCCATCAGTGATGCGATAGCCCATATCCACTACCGTTTCCGTAACTGGCTCACCTTTCAATCGGGCAAGCAGTAGCTCGGCACTTTTCTTACCTATTTCATAACGTGGCGTATCCACGCTAGTCAGTTTTGGGCGTATGGTTTGACCAATATCTAACGCGTTATAGCCCACCACAGATAGCTGTTGCGGCACTTGGATTCCACGTTGCTGGGCAATGAGCAAGGTACCTATCGCGATGTCATCATTGGTGCAGAACACGCCATCTAGATCTGGGTAATCCGCAAGAGCGCGATCAAGCAGGTCTTCAGCCAAAGAGAAGTTAGAGTGCTGTTCAGTCAACACGTGTTTAGGCTCTAATCCAGCCTCATACATCGCTTTGTCATAGCCTTGCAAACGCAACTTGGTTCGCGCATCCAATCGAGCGCCAAAGTAAGCAATAGAGCGTTTACCAGCTTCAATCATTCGCTTCACGACATGGTAAGAAGCATCAATATGGTCCAAGCCAACAACCATATCGATCGGATTGGTTGGGAGTTCCATCGTTTCAACAACAGAAACACCTGAATTCTTGATCATCTGTAACGTGCGGGGTGTGTGGTGGCTTTCCGTCAATATCAACCCATCAACTTGATACGAAAGCAGCGAAGCAATCTTTTCCTCTTCTTCCACAGCATCATAGCTAAAGTGAGCAAGCAACGTCTCGTAGCCATTCTCTTTAGTAACCGTTTCGATACCTTGAACAAACGCGGCAAAGATTTGGTTTGATAACGAAGGGAGCAAGATACCGATCGCTTTACTCGACGATTTAGAGAGCATAGCTGGCGCTTTGTTTTCGATGTATCCCATCTCTTCAATAACCGCTGCAATTTTAACGCGAGTTTTGGCTGCGACTGAATCGGGATTGCGCATGTAACGAGAGACGGTCATCTTTGTGACCCCCACTTTGTCTGCAACATCTTGAAGTGTGGTTCGAGTTTTCTTCTGCTGTTCTGTCATAACTATTTGAACTCTTTATTATGTTACAAGTAACATTATAAAGTTCTCACCGCCTCAAGTTCAACCCATTCGTTGTCATCGACACATAGTATTGAAATCGTTCTACCATCGGCAAATTAGTTTGGCGTTAACGAAAGGTTGGTATCACGCATGCTTGATGAAAGCTTGGCTTAACTGCTGAAAGAGTGAGTCTACGTTGGGTAGAGTTGTCAGATGTGCGGACAACGGAGTATGAACTTGCGCGTCCACCACGGTTGGATTGCCACAAACTTGATTATAAAAATTTACGGGTGCAACGATGTTCTCTAGGTCGACATCCAACAAGATACAAGCTTGCGAAAGTACGATTTGGCCGCCCCCTTGTTTAAGCAAAACACGCTGCGCCGTGCCCACTATTTTTTGTTTATTGATATTGAGGTTGTAGTCACCATCACAATAAGAACCGGGAGTCGCGTGTACATCCACATCGATGCCCAGTTCTTTAAAAAACAGGGTTAAGACATTGCACAGATGTAGATACGCTTTTTGGATGTTGTAGGCTTCATCACGAGGCCAATGGTAAATGTGCGATAAGTTAATGATCCCCGGCAGTTGGGGAACGGGAGCGCCGCCTGTTTTACGTGAGGTGAGTTGCCAACCTTGTGCCGCGAGTTGTTTTCTAGACTCTACGGTCACAGGCCACTTTTTACCTGCGGGCAAAACAAGTGTCGGCGCTTTTGCTTGCCACAACATTAAGGCTTGCCCAATCTCACCCGCCTGAATTTGCTGCAATAATTCAGCTTCTTTTTCAAACGCACGATCAACATCAATGTGCGGGTAACGTACGAGTTTATTGGTTAACTTCAATGCACTTTCCTCTACAGATTGTGGTGACCTATCATTTAACGTTCTGCAATGGTTGATGAGATATGGGACTATGTGCGATGAAACATAGCACCAAAAGTTAGTTATTGGCGCCATAGTAGCTTGTCAGTTGCCCATCTCAAAGGTGAGTGCTAACATTTGTACACACACCAATAAAGGAATACATCATGGACACTAGAATTCAATTTCGTGTTGATGAAGAAACAAAACGCCTAGCTCAACAGATGGCTGAGAGCCAAGGTCGCACACTGAGTGGTGCTTGCCGTGAGCTTACTGAGCAACTCGCTGAGCAACAAAGACAGACATTATCTCACGATGCATGGCTAACTGAACAAGTAAACCTAGCATTTGAGAAGTTTGACTCAGGAGAATCCGTTTTAGTTGAACACCAAACTGCTAAATCTCGAATGGAAGAACGCAAAGCCAGAATACGTAATCGAGGTAAGCAATGATTTTATGGGAAGAAGAATCACTCAATGATCGTGAAAGGATCTTTGAGTTTATCTATGACTTCAACCCTGATGCGGCAGAAAACGCTGACAACCTCATTGAAACAAAAGTAGAAAACTTGCTTGAGCAGCCTCTAATGGGTGTACAGAGAGACGGCATTCGTGGGCAATTACTTATAATTCCTGAGATTTCAATGATCGTCTCCTATTGGATCGAAGGCGACATTATCCGAATTATGCGCGTACTCCACCAGAAACAAAAGTTCCCAATGGATTGATTACTTCCTCTGGGCAACTAGCCCAATTAAGGGGTGAACAACGCCTCCACCCAACCTAAAGCATTGTGCCATAAACACTAAATTTGAAGTAGAAGAAAAATGCCAAGCGTTGTGAATCCCTCTTAAATTGCTTGTTATAACACAATTGCTACACGTCACTTTCCGTTAGTATCTGACGACAATTTCGTACTGTGAGGACGCGAATTTCATGGCTAAGGCTATATATGATGCGATAGTGACCAAACAAAATTTCACGGTAATTGGTATGAGGCAGCTCAGGAACCATTCGCCCCATGTCAGGCATACTTGAGAGTAAATCAGTTTTATCAAAAACCTCATTAACCCAGTTTTCTGCCGCCACTGGATTATCCAGTGAAATAAACTCGGCTGCATCACCTAACTTTTGTAATGCTAGTGGTGACCAGACTACTTTCATTTCTTAATGCGCCCCAATACTTGAGCACGAGCGTCTTCATTGGAAACACCTAAACCTGAAGCTAATTGTGCTTCAGCAGTACGCATTTCTTCCAGTAACTCGATCTTCTCTTGCATTGCTTCATATTCTGCAACATCAAGGACAACCGCAACACCCTTACCACGTTGTGTGATAACTAGTGGTCTGCGAGTTTCGTTAATCTGTTTAATAAATGACGTCACGCCAGCACGAAATTCAGACAAAGGCTGAATATCTTGATCAAAATGGATGCGGCTCATGTTGAACTCCCTATGGTACAATTTAATGTACAAATAATAGTTCAAATAGCAATTTTGAGCAATAGCCTGATTTTGTGTTATAACGAATGACATGGATTCCCCCTACCGAGGATCTGCCACACTTATGTGGTACTTA
>NZ_JBFSVE010000102.1:0-3778 GCF_041467715.1 Vibrio sp. 10N.247.311.14 | reverse complement strand
AATAGTTCAAAAAAAATCCCCAAGCGTGGCTTAGGGATTTGTGTATAAGAGACAGCCCAATGGGTGCCTTTTTCTTTAGCATTCGTTAACTCGAAAAGCGGATGCTTACCAGAAGGTAATGAACAAGCCCGCTGTCACTGCCATTCCAACATAGTTGTTGTTTAGAAAGGCTTGGAAACAAAGGTCTCGATCACGGTGGCGCATCAGGTGTTGTTGATACACAAATAAGCTTCCCGCTACCAACAGTGCCCAATAGAAGGTATCTCCTAGTTGGTAATGCATGCCTAACGCAATCAGCATCGCTAGGGTGACGAGTTGCAAAGAGCCAACAATCAGTTTATCGAAGCGACCAAATAAAATAGCCGTCGATTTAATACCAATCTTCAAGTCATCATCTCGGTCAACCATCGCATATTGCGTGTCGTAAGCAATCGTCCACAACGCGTTAATCACGAAGACAAACCACACAATGCTTGGCAGTTCATTGGTTTGTGCCGCCCAAGCCATTGGTATCGCCCAACTAAACGCTAAGCCAAGAAACAACTGTGGAAGATGCGTAAAACGCTTCATGAAAGGGTAAATGAACGCCAGACCCACACCAATAAATGAGAGCTTAATGGTCAGTGGATTCATGGTGAGTACCAGCAAGAATGAAACTACGGCTAGCACTAAAAAGAGCAGAATCGCTTCCTTACTGGAAACCAAACCAGACGGCAGTGGACGCTGCTTGGTACGTTTAACATGACCATCTACTTTACGGTCCGCAAAGTCATTGATCACACAGCCAGCTGAACGCATCAACACCACGCCGAGTACAAAAACAACCAAGACATCAAAATCAGGCATACCTTGTGCGGCGATAATCAGTGACCACAAGGTCGGCCAAAGGAGTAATAGGGTACCAATCGGGCGATTCATTCGCGTTAATTGCCAATACGCCTTCGCTTTGGTGGCAAGCATTTACACACTCTCCTTAGAGTAAATGGGTGATGTTGGTAAAAACAGTTCTGCCACAAGCATCGGTTTATGGTTCATCCATAATCGAGAACGACGCGCGAGTAATCGCTCATCGCCTGCGATAACCCAACCAACTTGCAGCGCATCTCGCTCCACGTTCTCAGCACTAAAAACGGTCAATCCAAGCGGAACATTACCTTGTTGAGAAAGGTCTGAGTGCTGATGATCTTCTAATGTGACTCGGGGAATCAAGGTTCGACCTAACACCCACGGTTCGTCATCACCCTTTAAAATCACTTTACGCAGTAAGCAATCAAACGATGATAAAAGATGTTCCTCGTCTTGTTGCAGCATTGAGCGTTCTACAACTTGATTATGAAGCAACTCAACAGACAGGTGCTGACAGCACTTCCCCAACTTGCGGGAAAGAGAACCTTGCTCCATCAGCCACTCTTTGGTGGTTTCATTAGGAAAATCAAATGTTTCTGTACTTTGCCAATCTACATTCATTAACGAATTAAGATACAGCGATATTGGCTGATTCATACTAGTATTCAATAGGTGACTTTACACGTACAATAAAGCTTCAACTTTCGAACAAAATTAAAGCGTTCTTCGAATTGTAAACGTATTTAGATTTAGACCGCTCATTGTAACAAGACTAATGCGTTTCGAATATCGCGAATAAACTAAAGAAAAGTCACAAATATGCACAAACGTTATGTAGCCCAAATATTTCTTGCGATTACCCTACTCTTTTCAGCATCAAGTTTCGCGGAAGAGGAGTCGGCAGCTAAACTCGCCTACTTCACGCTAGAGCCAGACCTGACCACCAATTTTTACACTAAAGGTAAAAAACTGGGCTACATTCAGGTTCGCCTCGACATCATGGTGGCAAATAGTAGCGACTTGGCCGCTATTGAGCATCACCAACCACTGATTCGCGATGCGGTGATTGAATTGCTTGGCAAACAAAACGAAGAAACCATTAAATCTCTATCTGGCCGTGAAGACTTAAGAAAATCCTTAGTTGAACACCTCAACAAGATTTTGCTTCCAGAGACAGGTAAAACCCTGATTGCTGACTTACTGTTTACCAAATACCTTTATCAGTAATGATGTAAAACGAATCCCAATAAAAAAGCGGCTCATCTGGCCGCTTTTTTTGTCTCTATCGTTTGGCTACTCATTAGAAGATATGAATTAGCTTCTTGCCGAGCTTGGTGCTTTCATCGCATCGATAAAGCCAATAATCACACCAGCGGCTAGACCAGCTAAATGCGCCGTATTGGCGATAGCCATAAATGGCTGCATGTACCCAAGCACCAACCACACCAACATAAAGCCGACAATCTGTCTTGGGATACCTAAACCAAGTTGTGGCGCCTTCGCACCAACCACCCATAAGTAACCAACCAAGGCATACACAACACCAGACAAACCACCGAAGTTCGCCCCTTCAACCCAATACTGCCCAGCACCTGAAAGCGCAGAAGAGACAGCAAAGATCTGAAGTAGCTTGAGGCTGCCAAGTTTCTTCTCAATGTCTCCACCTAGCTGCCACCACCACAAAATATTAAATGCGATGTGCATAACAGAGAAATGTAGAACGGCATGACTCAACCAACGCCACAGCTGCCATTGCTGTCCATCCACCGCTGGGAAATGTAGGGCATTGAAAATAGCTTGGCCAAAACCGATCTGTTGCAGCGCAAAAATCACCACACACACCAACATCAGGCTTAGTGTCACTGGGCCTGCTTTGGCTTTGATCATGCCCATGAAGCTTGGCGTGTGGTAATGGAAGTTGCTCTTTCTGGTCTCTGCCATGTCCCAAGATGCAGCTTGATAGCGCTTATGATTGGGCTCAGCCAGAAAACGATTCAGCTCAGCTTCGGTTTCAACCTGAAATTGGCCATCAAGAAGCCAAAGAGCAAAACGCCCTTCTCCCTCTGGAGACATCTGAATAGGGATCTGACGAGAGGCCATATAATCAATAAATGCTTGAGCAAGACGTGGATTGTCTAACACCATCAATCTAATCATTGTTACTTCCTATTCATTCTATGAGGGATGCTTGAGGCGGTTCAGGTGATGAAAGTCATTAACCTGCGATCACTGGAAGTTCAGCACGATGCCAAGCTTCGAAACCACCATCAACACTATATACCTCTTCAAAGCCTTGGTTCACTAAATATTGTGCCGCACCTTGGCTACTGATGCCGTGGTAGCACATCACTAAGATAGGTTGTTCGAACTCAACCTCATCCATGAATGACACCATCGTATCGTTAGTCAGGTGGTAGGCTGTTTTTGGGTGGGCAACCGCAAAAGACTGCGGGTCACGTATATCGACAAGTCGAGCTTCGCCTTGTTCGATGAGGGCTTGAGCGCCTTTAACATCGATATGTTTAAACTGGTCCATGACTTTCTCTTTTTATACTGATTTACTTTGCTGCCATTGTAACCTATCCCAAGGCTAACATTCACATCCACTTAATAAGGTTATCCACCAGCGATCACTTTTACACCATTTGTGGATAAATCTGTGAATTGCGTGAATAAAGTGTCTTTTCAAAAATAGATCCACAACATGTAGTAATGATCCTGATCTAACTGTGGGTTAACTGAAACATATCCCCACTCGAAAAACCCCGTCAAAGCCTTACTACACACTGCTTTTAGATAGCTGACGAATAAACTTCTCACAGAGTTATCCACAAAATCATTTTGCAAATTTCGATCGCAAAAGTTGAGAAATCGATCCAAATCGAGTAGGAGGAGGCCTCACGGCCTCCGTCCTCTCACACCACCGTACAAG
>NZ_JBFSVE010000101.1:0-4587 GCF_041467715.1 Vibrio sp. 10N.247.311.14 | reverse complement strand
TTAAAATTACGATGGTAGCCTTTGAAGGCATCAGTGCTTTTCATCTCTCTGTGCCCTGTCTGGTGTTTCGAGATATCTTTTTCGGTCAGCCGGTTCGGTTTAACTTGAGGATCTGTAGCGAAAACAGCTTGCGGTTTGAAACAAGCTCTGGATTTGGTGTGGTGGTCGATAGCGATCTAAGTGCTACCCAAGAAGCCGATATTATAATTATTCCAAGCTGGCCAAATGACCTGCCAGAGCCAAGTGAGCGACTTCTAGAGGCGTTAATAGATCATCATGATAAAGGGAAGTTGCTGGTAGGGCTCTGCCTTGGTTCTTATGTTCTCGCGTGTGCTGGCGTTCTCGATGGCAAACGAGCCACAAGCCACTGGGCATTTACCGAACAATTTCAGCAGCAATTTCCTAAGGTGAATTTTGACCCAAACCCTCTATTTGTTGAACATGAGACTATCATCACCTCTGCTGGAGTAGCAGCTTCACTCGATTGCTGTCTGCACATAGTGCGCCGTTTGTGTGGTAGTGAGCTTGCGAATGATCTCGCTCGTAAGATGGTGACTGCACCATCTCGTAATGGTGGGCAGCAACAATACATACCAGCACCAGTCAACATAAAACCCCTCACAGAGACAAGTATTAACCTTGTGATTGAGCAGGTTGAGCAGAGTCTCAATCAGTCTCATTCACTAGATGAACTCGCTGAGCGCTGTGCGATGAGTAAACGTACCTTTACACGCCAGTTTAAATCCACCTATGGTTGTACATTTGGTGAATGGCTGCAAAATCGACGTTTGGTGTTTAGCCAACGTCTATTAGAAAACACGAAACTATCGATACCTCAAATTGCAGAGCAAGCGGGTTTTGGCTCTGACAGTGTATTTAGAAAGCACTTTAAATCTGCTTTTCATGTATCGCCGGTTCAGTGGCGCACGACTTTCAAGCAATAGAACTCATTTCATTGAGGGCATTTTTGCGTTACATGCTACCGCCAGCATACCTTTGGGCAGAAATGAGTTTCGGAAAAGTAAACATTAGCAAATCATGAATAACTACAGGCATGGCAAAGAGGAAAAAGTTTCAACGGTGTCTCCAATTGCTTTATTGAAATACTAGTACCTGATCCTGTACTGGAATCAGGTGATTGTTATGAGAGACAAAAGACAAGACATGACCCTATTGTTTCTAATGCTGAGTCACAAGCAGTTTTTTTCCATGCTCGATTAATCATTATCAGCATTACTGATAACTTAAGCGCGTTGCAGCAAATCGGTTAAGTAAAGTGTGCATGATGTAACACAGTAATAAAGTCGCTACGATGGCAACCAAAATACTGCTAATACGGTAAAGTGCACTATATATCAGATCGCTACCTGGGGTGAGGTATTGGCCAAATAAAATCCCTAGCGTGGTCATCGCTCCAAAGCCAACCCCAGCGCCGACGTTTTCTTTGACGTGTACTTGGCTAAATAGCATTAACCCAAACCATAAAACCGGCACGACTAAGATCAACAGCCCTGACCAATCATAAAGAAACAACTGGGCTAACACACCGAATGTCACTCCAAGAAAGGTACCTATCGCACGTTTAAGGGCATAATTTAATACCCCAGTAAAATGCATCGGATAAAGTAATAAAATTGTGGCAGCTTGCGCCGACATAGAGTCTTGCAGATTAAATATCTGGAACACGACAAAAGATGCTGTGGCGATAGTTGCCCCCAGTAATACTTCATGTCGCATTCGATTTACTGATTTTGCTGGTGGTTTTTGCAATTTTCTGGGTTCAACATCAGGGATTAACGAGACCATGATATAGGCGATAATGATTGCCAGTATTGTGGCGCCGAGATTAGCGCCGATGAGACCGTTTAGATCAGTATCAGGGTAACTGGCAAAATTAAGCATGATGCTCAGATTAAGTAAACTATTGGCACCATAAAGAAAAAAACTGCCGCGGGTCATGGCGGTAAAAAAGCCAACAAACACCCCAAAAATAATCAGGGTCATTAAGACTGGATGGCCACCAAATAAACCACCGATAACGCCTACCACTAATCCAGCTGTGACAGAAGACGCCAACACCTGCCGCGCGACATGGGCGGTGAACACAGGTGCTAGCCCTAGCAATACCATAGGGGTAACAGTATAAAACACCCCGTTACTAAAGCCGAACAGTTTGCACACAGTAAAGCCAATCGTGCCAGCAGTGGCAATACGTAGACATTGACGTAAATCATTGGCTGTCATGGGATTAAATCTTAGTAACATGATTGTTGCCTTGTGTCGCTGTAATATATTTAAAATAGCGCATCTATCAAATGTATGATGTTAATAGATATAGTGCAGCATACTGATGGCTTTAATCTGCCCATGAGCTAATAAGTTCAGCAAACTATTTTCTGGCATTATCTGCACCGTCGCCCGTGCCCCCGTTGGCAATGTTCTCATGACTTCGTCATTATCTAATTGTAAATGCAATCTCATTCTTTGGGCGTCACGGACCCAGCGATCAGATTGTTGCGGAGTCGCTAAACTGCCATTGGCATCGAACTGTCCGGCGCTAACCCCAGCATCAATACTGCTGACGTGGGCGCGATATAAACGGCCTGGTTCACCGTCAAACGCAACAAGGGCTTTAGATGAAATTGAGACATCTCGTAATGCCTTTTCTCTAAAATCAGCAATAATATCCACATCATCAGAAACAAGAGCCAGCAGTGGCTGGCCAATGGCCGCAAAGCCGCCGACCATGATTTGCAAGTTAGTAACTGTGCCGTCTTGATCCGCATGAACTTGGGTATAAGACAGGTTTAATTTGGCTTGGGCTAAGCGATTTTCGGCCTGACGTACTTTTAAGTTATTGTTACCGTAAACACCGCGGCTCACTTCTAATTGCTTTAAACGGGCTTGGGTTGCCAGCAAATTTGCTTCAGCCGCAGCGGCATCGCTGTCAGCTTGATCGCGTTGCTGTTGGGATACGCCATTAGTTTTGTACAGTGCATTAAGACGCTTTGCTTCGCTGCGTTTTTGTTGTGATGTGGTTTGGCTGGCATTGACATCAGCTTGCGCCGCTAACAAAGAGGCATCTAGCTCAGCGTTATCTTGCTGGACTTGCTCTAAAGCCAACTGCGCTTCATCTACCGCTAACTTATACGGTCTAGGATCTACTTCAAACAGTAATTCACCCTTGCTAACAACTTGGTTATTAGTGACAGCAATAGTTTTAATGCGGCCATTAACTTGTGGGGTAACCTTAGTCACAACCCGAGTTGCCATAGCCTGCGGCGTTAATGGCATAGTCGCATCAGCAAACATAAAGTAACCAAATACCAGCATAAAGCCTGCTAAGGCAATTTTTGTTAGCCGCGAAAATTGTTGATCTGGTGTCATATTTGTATTCACTTACTTGTCTGTCATTTTAGCTAATTTGGTTAACGCATTATTACCAATCAGATTAATTACTCTTTCAAACTCAGTAAGTTCTTCAGCGTTTATGCCTAAGAGCAATTGGCTACGGATATTGATAATTGTTACTTCAACTTTCGTTATTAAATCGAGTCCAGCAGGAGTCAAATTGACAAGTCTGGCGCGTTTATCATGGGGGCAACAGTGGCGTTCAATGAGCCCTTGCTGTTCTAATTGGGCTAAGGTGCGCATTAAAGAGGCCAGTTCAATTTCTAAGGCATTGGCTAATACTTTTTGACTGAGGTTGTCGCCTAATCGCCACAGTTTCCATAAGGCTGTCCAGCGTGGGTAAGTTAACTCTAAAGGGGCAAGTTCAATGTCAACAGCGGTGCGCCATAAGCGATGCAGACGCCCCAATTGTTCTGCCAGTGATAGCTCTTTCATATGGTCGAATTCTTTTTGCATCATGGTTCCCATTTACCTAGCGTGCTAACTATTATACTTGGTTAGCACGCTAAGTAAATTATTTTATACTATCAAAATCGCCTCATAAGCCTAAATCCCCTTAAAGTAATGAAAAAAAAGAATAAAAATGGAAGTGAAATAGGACATCCGATCTTTTACCAATAAATTTTAACCCAGCCAACCCAATCGCTGAGCCAGAAACACAGTAGATGACAAAAAATATTAGCTAACGCGCCCATTCAGTCACAAAATAAACGGAAGCGGAATTTTAAAGAAAAATATGTAGGATTTTTGAGATTTACAGGTGGCGTTGTTGAACAATTCCTCCCTAAGAGCGTAGTAACCCCAAGGGCTGCGAGCAATTAAGCCACTTCATTTCTTACGGGCATACCTAACAACGGGGGGGGGGGCAGGTCTTGCCTTTTGCCACTATACGGCTGACTCGTGAATAATGTAAGTCGAAGTGATTCCCTATTTGCTTTTGCGTATAGCCACCGCTATTAAATGCAGCAATAATGGCATCATTTCTACTAGGCGCTGAGTCTTGGTACTCCTTTAGCGAAAGAGGTTTAGCACGTCGCTGTTTTGCCGGAACCTCTTTGATATCTCCCTCTGCTAAATTCAAATTAGGAAGATGACTGTTCACAAACTCATCACTGCCTAGGGGCTTTGTTTCCTAAATCAGGGAACTAATGCTTAAAGCTACGATCAGATCATCTA
>NZ_JBFSVE010000100.1:0-4675 GCF_041467715.1 Vibrio sp. 10N.247.311.14 | reverse complement strand
TATGAGGTGATGATATCACCTCTTACTAAGTGACCAAATTCAGCGTACCACTACAAAGGACCATAAACGAGTGAAAGACGCGGGTATGACTCGCAAATTGAAATGAATGTATCTAGCAAAACCTCCAACTCACAAAAAGGCCCCGCATACGCGAGGCCTTGGTTTTATCTATAGAATGAATACATCCATCCTTTAACGACTACAGCGCCCTACTTCACTGACTCCACCGCTTTCATCGACATTGTGGAATAGTTCTAGTAGACCAAAATCTCCCCCTCTAACTCCCCCTCAAATGGAGTTCACCGATCTCTTTAGATTAACGTCCGAGGGGGAGAACATTCTTTGTCGCTGAACATATGCCAGTACATGTAGCGATCGGTATTCAGTTCCTCCCCTTTCCAATTACCAACAAGAGATTGGAGATGTAAACCAAGGGGAGGTTAGGAGGGGATTATCAGCCTACTCTCACGTACAACCACCCTACTTCACTGACTTCACCGCTTTCATCAACGTTGTGTTGAACTGTTGTGGTTGTTCTAGCATTGGGAAGTGGCCTGAGTCTTCAATATAGTAAATGCTGTAATCCTTAATGTGTTTCTTGTTCGCTTCTGAATCGGTTGGCCATAGGTGAGCGTTGACCAATATGACTGGCACGCTCACGTTCTCATACACGCGGTGGGCTTCGCCAGCCACGTATTGGCCTAGATAATGGCGGAACTGGTTTATCGCGATAGCTGGCGGTGCTGATGCCATGTCTTGTGTTACCCAGTAAAGTAAATCCGCGTCTACGTCTTTTGGTAACGAGTCTTTCACGAACGTAGTAATGCCCGCTTGAAAGTCTGCTTCAAAAGGTTTGGTCATTGCATCTAAGTCGCTTTGTGAAACCGCGAGTGCGACGTTTTGCGATGTGTCGGCACCAATAATGCCCTTCACCCTTTTCGGCATCAGTTTGGCAGCTTCTGCAATAACACCACCCGCCATGGAATGCCCGACCAAGATGACGGATTCAAGTTGTTCTTTGTCGATGACGGCTTTGATGTCTTCAGCGAATGCAACCATGGTGTACTCTTCACGATTAAACGATGAGTTACCGTGGCCTGCTAAGTCCATGGTGATCACTTGGTACTGCTTTGAAAACTCACTCACTTGGTTTTGCCATAGCCTGCTGTCTAAGCTCCAACCGTGAATGAAGATAAGTGCTGTATCCCCACTCCCGCTTTTGCCATACGCAATTTGCTCACCATCGTGAGATATCGCAATACCGTACTTAACTGTTGAGTCATGAGCCATGGTATTCATGCTACCAAGCGCCATGAATACCAAGAGTGTGATGTTTAGAATTAAACGTTTCATAGTATCTCTCTACTTACTTTAGAGGAAGCATAGAAAGCGCCCCTCTCAATCAATATAGTCACTATAAAGTGTGAAGTTGTAGACGGGTCAAGGGGCCGTACATAAAGGTTTGACTTTTCGAAGGTTTCTTTCGTTTTGATGTAATTGAATAAAGCCATGGGTTTTAGTTTGGTCGACATAACAAATTTGACATAATCAAATGAGCTAGCGCACACAAACTTACTTTTATCGTTAATTTAGACTCAACGAATAATTATAGTGGATACAAAATAATTTAAGTCAATGGCAGGTTATGAGAGCATTAATCAGTAGCTTATGTGAACAGGATGAACAAGTTTACTTAGAATTCAAATCTGAGTGGTATTGGGCTGGCCGTTCTGTGGATGAAAGGAAGTGGGGAGAGTTTCTTAAAGACTTTGCTGCGTTAGTAAACTGTACACCCGACCATGTTGATGATCATAAGTACTTGATTATAGGCGTGGATGAGACTAAGGAAAATCTGGACAGGTTTAACAATGTTAGCATCAAAAATATTGGTTTTGAGACAGTTGATAACCTAAAAGATAAAATAGATGAAAAGCTAAAAACATACTTTAGATTTGAGGATAATAAACAGGTTAAAGACTGTTATGAACTTAAAGAAGAAAAATTCAACGGTAAAACCATATTATACTTTAATATAAAACCTGTTCGAAGTTTATTAGTTTTAAGTAAAGACCTCAGGGATAAAAAGCGAACAGAGAAACTTGGAAATGTTTTCATTAGGGCTTCAAAAAGTAATTGTGAACCAGAAGTAAAGAATGCATGTCCTAATACTATAAGATTAATATGTGATAAGTTTAAAGAACGTAGTCCAAGAATAAAAAAAGAAAGCAACATTGGTAAAAGTGTTCAAAAAACGGTACGTCTTTTCTTAAATAAAAATTCAATATTTAAAGAAGTTGGATACAAATCTGAAAAGAAATGGAAAGATAAAATATTATTTGAAGTTTATAACTTAGAGTCTGATTTTTTAGGTAAGTTTGACATTGTGTACCTTTTTAAAAGTGCAAACCAAATTAAAACTAGAGAATATCTAATTTCTAACGGAATAATTAGTGAGATATCTAAAAAGTATATTCTGGTAGATGACGGAATAAATATTGATTTCGATGGTGTAAAAAACAAGTTCTCGGCTGAACAAGTATACACGCTAGGAGGCTTCGCTAGAGAACATTTATATAGTGATTTGCTCAATGAAGACTCATACCATGACGGGCAATTTAAAAAGCAACGTCAGATCAAAAACTTTATTGAACCTAGTACAGTTGGTTGCAACGACAAAAATGCAATTCTTCTGTTAAATGAATGGTTTTTTACCAGTTCTAACCCTCTCATGGTGGTTAAAGGTTATGGTGGGGTAGGAAAAACCACGCTAGTAAAATATTTCCTCGACAAAGTACACCTATTCAATAGAGGTGTTTCAGATGGATATCGTGTAGTATTTATAGATTCAAAAAGAATTATTGATGAGATCTCAACAGAAGGTATGATCGATAATTTATTTTATTTCTACAATGCTCACGCAAAAGTTAACGACTTCGAAAATAAATTCAACCAAGAGTTACTCGAGCTTTCTATAGATAATGGTAATATATTAATCGTTGTTGACGGAATAGACGAAGTAATCGCAAAGTTGAATAATAAATTTGATGTGAACTCATTTATTGAGAGCATTTTTGAAAGTTATTTAATTGGTAATGAGAAAACCAAGATAATATTAACGTGTAGGGATTATTTTTGGGATCTAAACACAGACGATAATTATAACATCAGTAAACTTGAATTAAGCCCATTTACTCGAGAGCTAACAGAGAAATTTTTCGCCAAAGAATATAACAAAGATTCATCTGAATTTAGAAAATGTATGGAATATGCTGATGAATTCAAATTCGACACTAAAACGGAAGGCGATAATCGATATGTTTATATTCCATATACCTTAGATCTAATATCAGACATGATAAAACAAAAAAGAGAATTTGGAGTAGTCAATCGCGATGATATTGAAACAACATTGTTAAAAAAGGACTTAACTGATGATTACTTTATTGGTCGAATATGCAATCGAGAAATACAAAAACTAGAAAATGTAGATGTTGACTCCCAAATAAAGTTTTTTATGAAACTTTCAATTTTTCACAACGGGTTAATACATGAGTCAAATTTAACAAATCTATTATCTCATATAGACCTTAGGAATAAAAAAGATATCGAAGAACTATTCAAGGGACACACACTTGTTAACTTTGATAACTCTTCGAAGTTACTATCATTCAAATATGACTTTTTTAAAGAGTTTTTTGTTAACCTTTATATATGTAGCTTCTTAAATAGAAAAGATTTATCTAAATATAGTGATGAGTTGGTAAATGTAGTATCTGAGTTTGTTAAATACAATACTGCGTTTACTAATAGAATATCAAAACGAGTTAATTTTGATGAAGACTTAGAGATTTTCATCATAGAACTCATTGAGCTTAGCATAAAAACCTTAAAAGAAGGTGAAAAAATTCTACATAGAAGAGTGATATCAAGCTTAATCTGCATATTATTATCTTGTCATCAAAATACTATTGGAAAGCTAACAATTGAAGACTGTACCAATATTATTAAAGACATATTTGGTGATAATCTCGAATATTTCTCTATCATAAATTTATTTGGTAAGGATAGCGACAAGCTAATTTTTGACTTTAGGAATAAAGTCATAAGTAATGTATGGATGGAAAACTACCCTTTCTTTTGGGAATGTCGTTTTGATAATGGTACAACATTCAACTCTAGTACATTTAAACATTTAGAACCTAGGAACAATGTAACAATTCCTAAAATTCATGACAATATGTTTGTTAACTGTGATACATCTGGAATACATGATCTAATTGTAAGCAGCAACAACCAACAAGATCAAAAGAACAAAAGTCTTGTGGACGACGTTAAGAAGATATTTAAGCTTTTTGATACAGGTGGAACACTAAAAGAACAGAAAACTGAGCGTATAGAAAAACACGCTAACTCTATTGTTTTGAAAGAACTCAAGAAAAACAAGGTAATCACTCCGTATGTTAACCCTAAAAAGCCAAGAATTAGACAGTATAAAGTTCATGATGACTACTTAGATATAATTAATGTGTTGGATCAAAACGGTACTAGTTATGAACTTGAGAGAGTTATGAAATTAATAACCTCCTGAGAGCAATAAAATATCCATATAATTCCAAACATATTAATCGAGTAGGAGGAGGCCTCACGGCCTCCGTCCTCTCACACCACCGTACAA
>NZ_JBFSVE010000099.1:0-4821 GCF_041467715.1 Vibrio sp. 10N.247.311.14 | reverse complement strand
GTAGAGGACTTTCACCTCCTAGATCAACGCCATGCTCGGCGCACAACAAAAAAACTCCGAGCTTTCACTCGGAGTTTTTAGTATCTAGCTTCTGTTGCTTCAGCGAATTACAGTTCGATTGAAACCGTTTCACCATCAACATTTAGCATTAGCGTGTTGCCTTCAAGCTTGTGAGACACTTCAACTTGCTCGCCTTCGTTCTTATTAGGAACAAGAAGCGTAAGGATGTTGTGCTCTTTTGATGGCTTGAATTCCACTTCAACGTGACGGTGGATTTCAAGATCTTTGAACTCGTATGGGTCAACTTCGCCAAAACCTTCAACGTTCTTAACTGACGTGATGTTATCAGCAGACTCGTTGATGAAGTTTACATCTAGGTGCGCAACTTCGCCACGGATAGTGAAAGACTTGTCTGCCACGTCGTTTGCGAAAGTTGTGTGCATTAGCCAAGTCATGTCTTTCTCTTCAGAAAGCGTTGCCTTGTCTTGCATTACGAATACTTTACCTTGAACAAACCAGACCTTACGTTTGTAAGATTCAATTTCAGGAACGAAGTACTTGTAAGATGCCGTTGCATCACCCTCAACCATCTTCACATCAGATTCAGTGTCGAAATCAGAGATGTTGCCGCCCGCTTCGATACAGAAGCGATCTTGGTGGTTTTCGTAGCCCGTGTTCTTGTTCTCGCCGTACTGACCTTTACCGCCAAATAGTGGAAGGTTCTTAGAGAACGTTTGACGACGCCATTTAGTGTGCATATCAACACCGAAACCACCGTAGTAGCCAGTGATTGACGCTAGCGTTTCACCGAATGCATGCAACGTGAATGCGTTTTGGTCACCGTGAGAGTGGCTGATTGAGCCAAACGGAGAACATTTGAATACCATGTGAATATGGTTATCACGCTCAGTCATCTTGTTGTGGAATGCAGCCCAACCCGTGATTGGGAATACTTTCAACAGTGGGTCATTCGATGGTGCTTTCTCTTCAGGTGCATCCCAAAGGAAGTTAAAGCGAAGATCATCGTAACCGAAGTCCCACCAACCGAAGTTGTAGAATTTGGTGTGTGCTTCAGTATCACGGCCTTTCAGTTGGTTGTAGTACCAAACATACTCAGGCTTCTGGTTAACACCTGCGTAATGCTTGATGTTGTAAGCCAGTTTTAGACCTGGGAAATCACCGATTGAAGACTGGTCACAGAAGCTCGCGCGCTTAGAGTGAACAGGCATGCAGTAAAGCGGGAAATCACCTGTGTTTTCGTAGAATGTTTTGTTGAACATGTCTACGCCACAGTATGCTTTCAATAGATCGAATGCTTCGCCTAGGAATGCAGTTTGTGTGTTCCAGTAGTCAGGACCTTCAGCCCAACCGCCGTCTACACCGCCCCATGGTGGGTAATGTACTGCGTAATATTCTAGAGCGTATGCAATGTACTCGCCTGCTTTCGGGTGATCGTGGTAAAGCGCGATACACGTTGGAATGATAGCAGAAGAGATAGAACGAACACCGTGGCTGTTCAGTGGGTTGTTCAATAGATCAACCGTCACTTTCAGGTGGTGCATAATTTCGTCTAGACGCTCAATCAAAGCATCTTGAACTTGCTGACGTTCTTCATCTGTGAAGTAGCCGTGTAGCCAGTCGTAACCCCAAGCCATAGCCGCGATAACACGGAAAGCCGCTTCATCGTTATAGCCACGAGAAGTCACGCCTTCTGGATCGTACGTAGACAGTTTTAGAGTCCAAGCTTTTGCTTTAGCAATTAGCGCTTCGTCTTCTTTCACAACACCAGCAATTGCTAGGTTACGTGTCGCGTTCAGTGCCATTTGGCAATCAACGTACATTTGACGCCAGTAAGGACGCCATAGAGAAGCCTTACCTACCGTCTCAGCTGGGTACGCTTGAGGCTCTTCGAAAGGAGCAGTCTCAAGGAACTTAACTGTCGAGTTATTGTAGAAATCATCAAACATGCAGTGAGCTTCATCAGCTTTCACTTTCGCTTTGAATTCTTCTAACTGATCTGCTTGAACAAGAAGACGTGGACGTGCTTCGCTCAAGTTGTCTAGGAATGATAGGTCGAAGTCACGTGTCTGTACTTCGATAGGGAGTAGGTCTACAAGATTACCTGCTGAAGTATCATTCTCCAGCTTCATCTTCCTGATTGCATCAAGAGATTTTTGGTCGCTCATTCTAACTCACTTATTTTTCAAGTTGATTGAAAGGAATTAGCAACAATATACGTCTTATTGTAGGACAATTGAATCTATTTCGGTTCGATTGAACCATTTTGTACAGTTTTCGTGATTTAGGTCAGATATCTTCCTCCTGACAGTTTTTCCGTTTCGCAGAGCAAAAAAATGCGACGCCCTTTCGAGTCGTCGCATTCTATTATAATCGTTTTCTATGTATTAGCTTTCAGTTACTGCTTTCGCTTGCTTGCCGCCGTCATCGACCGCTTTAACCAATAGCACACCAACACCACCAACAATCACACCACAAAGGATGAAGACTAGGCGCCCCCACATTGGGTTAGTGAGTAGAGCCATTAGCATGATACCGACACCCGCTACCGCAATCAGTTTACCAAGCATTTCACGCTGTTTGTTATCCAGTACTTTCTGTTCTGCTGACTCAGCAACTAATGGAGTAGACAGGTTACCGAAGAACTTATCAACGTCTGCTTGACGCTTCTCAGTTAATGGCTTGTAGAACAGAGTTGATAGGATGAAGAAACCACCTGTCAGCGTAATGTGAGCAATAAGACCGATAGCAACCTTAACATCAGACCATTCACGGCTTGTTAGCTCTTCTAGACCGAAGATTGAAGACACCATTTCAGCGTTAACAACGAAACCTACGTAGTAAGAAACAAAACCACCAACCACTAGCGTACCCCAACCAGCCCAGTCCGGAGTCTTCTTAATAAAGAAGCCAAGGAATGCAGGAATTGTCATTGGGAAGCCGATCAGTGCGCCTACATACATCATTGTATCGAACAGGCTCAAACCTTTAAGCGAGTTGATGAACTGTGCGATAAGGATGATAGCGATACCAAACACGGCAGAAGTAATCTTAGAAACCGTTACTAGTTCTTTTTCGCTAGCTGCACCTTTACGAACGATTGGTTCATAGAAGTTCTTAACAAAGATACCTGAGTTACGGTTTAGACCAGAATCCATTGAAGACATTGTCGCTGCAAACATCGCCGCAACTAGAAGGCCAACCATACCTGCTGGCATGTACTCTTGTACGAAGTATAGGTAGGCAAAGTCACCCGCTTTCTTACCTGCATCTGGGTAAGCTGCTGCTAGGTCGACACCTTGACCTGCAATGTACCAAGAAGGCATGAACCAGATAAATACACCACAAAGCATTAGCACACACGCTAGTAGCGCCGCTTTCTTCGCGTTCTTTGAGTCTTTAGCCGCTAGGTAACGGTAAGAGTTAAGCATGTTGTTAGTAATAGAGAACTGCTTCACGAAGATGAAGAATGCCCAAATGCTGAAGATGCTTAAGTAGTTAATGTTGTTACCAGAAAGGAAAGAACCGCCTTCCGCTACTGGGAAGTTATTCACGATTTCACCAACACCGCCACCTTGAACAACAGCAACAACAGCACATGTCACGGTTACTGCCATAATGATAACCATCTGCATAAAGTCAGATGCGATTACCGCCCATGAGCCACCCGTTACAGACATTGCCAATACAACCAAACCGGTGATCCAGATAGTTGCTGTCATGTCGAAACCGAAGATACCAGAAGCGATGATTGCTAGTGCGTTTAACCATACACCGGCAGAAACAACACTGTTTGGCATTGAAGACCAAGTGAATACTTGTTCGTTAGTCGCACCGAAACGCATACGAATTGCTTCGATTACCGTTACTACACGTAGTTGACGGAACTTTGGAGCAAAGTATGCGAAGTTCATGAAGTAACCAAATGCGTTAGCTACGAAGATGACCGCTACTGCAAAACCATCGTTATACGCTTTACCTGCCGCACCGGTGAATGTCCATGCACTAAACTGGGTCATAAAGGCGGTTGCACCAACCATCCACCACAACATGTTACCGCCCCCGCGGAAGTAGTCACTGGTGGTACTTGTAAATGTTCTAAACATCCAACCTATCGCAATCAAGAATAGGAAATAAATGCCGACAATAATCGTGTTGAGTTCCATCGTGTATCCTTTGTCCGTTGTATTTTGTTACGAGGACTATAGGAAATCTCAAACTTTATTTGTAGTACAATAATCTAAATAAGTGATGGCGATCTTATTTTAATTGATTAAGTTAATTATATATATGACATAGGATGGAATATGGCCAATCCATTAAGGAAATTACTGGTGTTTGAGGTAAAAACTCAAAAAACCAAGGACAAATAACATCACACCCATTAAAATCAAAGGCTTATAAAAAAGTGAGACTTTGCACACTTATTAACAAATACAACCAAACACATATAAATATAAAATTCTCAAAAATAATAAAAGCCAAATCAGAGCGGAATCACCTTCATTCATCACACAATAAACCAGTGTTTTTTATCTATTGAGAGTGGACAATTTCATTAGAATTCAACTTAAATTAATCCATATTGAAGCGGCATATCCTGTTCAAACGATGGCGGATTAAAAATATACAAAAATGAAAAATCATGGATGACGCATAATTATTTGGGGGGGGGGGGGGGGGGGGGGGGGGGGGAAAAAAAAAAATATGCGGGGGTGGGGGTTTTTAACAAAGCCCGCCCCCCGCGAAAATGCGGGTTTTGGGGGTTTGGGGTGTTGGGGTTTAAAAAAAAAGGGGGGGGGG
>NZ_JBFSVE010000098.1:0-5016 GCF_041467715.1 Vibrio sp. 10N.247.311.14 | reverse complement strand
GGGTATGAACTCGCTAAGTCTCTTGATTAACCAGACTTGTGATCAAGAGACAGGCTTTAATAAGCAGCCTTTGATTCTATTTACTCGCGATTACCTATCAGTAATCACTAGTAGTTTGGCTTAGTCATCGCCGCGCCAGCTTTGTTCGACGCTGCCTGACTGCCTGCACCTTTCGATACAAAACGTTCAGTGCGGAACGGAGCTGCAATCACTTCAATCTCTTTGATCTCTTGAGGACCAGGAGCTTTAGTCATTGGTGAACCGGCTTGCTTCTTAGCAACAGCTGCCTTTAGTGCCGCTTTAGGAGCTTCTGCTTTAACAACAGGTGCTTCTTCAACTTTTGCACTTTCAGCTTTAGGCGCTTCAGCTTCAACAACTGGTGTTGCTTCTGCTTGCACAGCTTCTGCTACAACAGGCGCTTCAACTTTCGTCGCTTCTGCAATCACTGGAGCTTCAACTTTCGCGGTTTCAACAACCACTGGTGCTTCTTCAACGACTGCAGGAGCTTCAACTACAGCAGGAGTCTCAGCTACTTGAGCTTCAACAGCAGCATCTTCACGACGGATGATAACTTTACCCATTGCAAGCTCTGGACATGCGAAGCCGCCAGTCATTGCTACGTTGCTTTGTGGTGCCGTCTCTAGAGCAACATTCTGCTCTTGAACAGATGTTTGAGCTTCAGCTGCTACTTGAACTTCAGCCACTTCAGGCTTTGCCTGCTTGTGGTGAGGTTTTGGAATGAAGCGAGGCATCACTTTACCCATAGCCATCTCTGGAGAAGCTACACCACCTTTACGTAGGCGGAATGGGTTAGGGCGACGATCACGACCGCGACGACGACGTTGACCACTTGCACGTAGGTGACGTGGAGAACGACGGTTACGACGTTGTTTCGGCTCTTCCTGTTCAGTTTGCTCTGCATTCGCTTGAGTTGCTTCTACTTGTTCCGCAACTTTTTGCTCTTGAGCTACTGACTGTTCTTTTGAAACAGATAGTTCTTTAGCAGCAACCTGCTCTTTTGAAGCGTTATCTTCAGCTTGAGCTTGTTGGTCTTTAACACGAACTTGCTTGTTAAGTTTACGACGCTGACGACGCTCTTTAATCTTAGCTGCTTTCGCTTCAGGTTTAGCCTTAGGCGCTTCCGGTTTACCAGCTTGTGCTTCTGCTGCTAGCTGTAGACCTTCTTCTGCTAATTTAGATGGTGCTTGCTCTTCGCGTTGCTTCTGCTCATCACGTGGCTTGTTGCGACGGTCTTGCTTAGGCTTGCGAGGCTGACGAGTTTGCTGTGGAGCTGCTTCTTTTTGCTCTTCAGGCTTCTCATCACGAGCTGGCTTACGGCGGCGTTTGTTGTCACGGTTTTCGTTACGATTGTCACCACGTTCACCACGGTCGTTACGCTGTTCGCCACGCTCACCACGTTGGTTACGACGACGGTTATCGTTACGATCACGGCGTTGACGGTTGCCGTTGTTACGATTGTTTTTAGGTTTTTCTTCTTCTTTCTTCTCTTCTTCTTTTTTCTCTTCTTGAGTTGAAGAGCCAAATAAGAAGCTACCGATAGCTTTGAAGAAACGACCAATTAGGCCTGGTTCTTGAGTCGCTGCTGGTTCAGCTTTCTTCTCTTCTACAGCTTTAGGTGCTGGAGCAGGAGTTGGTGCTGATTGAGCAGGAGCTGCGAAGCCTTTCAGAGCAGGTTCTTCGATCTTCTTAGGACGAATAGTCTGTTCAGCAGGCTCTTTGCTTTCCGCTTCTTTTAGAGCTTCTAGCTTGTTAGGCAGCAAGTAAGATAGTAGATCGAACTCTTCACCTTCACGAACACGGATAACCTCAAAATGCGGCGTTTCCATGTCTGAGTTAGGAACAACAGTGATCTTAACTTCTTGGTTCTTCTCGATGTGGTTTACTGAGCGACGTTTTTCGTTCAGAAGGTAAGAAGCGATTGGAACAGGCACAACAGCAAGTACTTGTGCTGTGTTGTCTTTTAGAGCTTCTTCTTCAATCAAACGTAGAACAGAAAGTGCTAGAGATTCGTTATCACGAACAACACCAGTACCTGTACAACGAGGACAAATGTGGTGGCTTGCTTCTGCTAGTGATGGGCTCAAACGTTGACGAGACATCTCTAGAAGACCAAAGCGAGAAATACGACCAATCTGAACACGTGCGCGATCTAAACGAACGGCATCACGTAGACGGCTTTCTACTTCGCGTTGGTGGCGAACCGGGGTCATATCGATAAAGTCGATTACAACAAGACCACCTAGGTCACGTAGACGTAATTGACGTGCAATTTCATCGGCAGCTTCTAGGTTAGTGTTAAGTGCTGTTTCTTCAATATCGCCGCCCTTTGTTGCACGAGCAGAGTTGATATCGATAGAAGTCAGTGCTTCTGTTGGGTCGATTACGATAGAACCACCAGATGGAAGACGAACTTCACGTTGGAAAGCAGATTCGATCTGGCTTTCAATCTGGTAATGGCTGAATAGTGGCACTTCACCATCGTATTTCTTAACGCGATTCATGAAATCTGGGCGTATTAATTGAATGTGCGCTTGAGCACGTTCAAAAATAGTATTGCTGTCGATTAGAATCTCGCCAATATCACGACGTAGGTAGTCACGAATTGCGCGAACAATAACGTTACTCTCTTGGTGAATTAGGAAAGGAGCTGCATTTGAATCAGAAGCTTGCTTGATAGCGCCCCAATGGTTCAATAGAACATTCAGGTCCCACTCTAGCTCTTCTGCGCTTTTGCCAACACCCGCTGTACGCACGATTAAGCCCATACCTTGAGGAAGCTCAAGAGTGCTTAATGCTGCTTTCAGTTGAGTGCGTTCATCACCTTCGATACGACGAGAAATACCGCCAGCACGAGGGTTATTAGGCATAAGAACTAAGTAACTACCAGCCAAAGAGATGAAAGTTGTCAGTGCAGCACCTTTGCTACCACGTTCTTCTTTCTCTACTTGTACGATTACTTCTTGGCCTTCTCTTAGCACTTCTTTAATGCTAGGACGGCCTTGGTATGTATAACCTTCAGGGAAGTATTCGCGGGCAATTTCTTTAAGAGGGAGGAAACCGTGACGTTCTGCGCCGTAATCAACGAATGCCGCTTCTAGGCTTGGTTCAATACGGGTAATACGTCCTTTGTAGATATTCGCTTTCTTTGACTCGTGACCTGGACTTTCGATATCTAGATCGAACAGTCGTTGGCCATCAACCAAAGCGACACGCAACTCTTCTTTTTGAGTTGCGTTAATTAACATTCTTTTCATTTAGAAGTTCTCATTGTCTTTTCTTATTTTCATCATTGTTCTTATCGCTTTATTTCGTTTCTCATGGTGCCAGATCCCATGGCTTTATCGGTGCAGCCTCCCGGCTGGAGAGGGATGCTCTGGGGCACGTCAGTCATCATAGGGAGTTAGCCTATGATCCGCGATGTGGCGGTGAATACTCAACATGAGTGTACGTGAGTAGAGCGATAAGGAACTCAGTTGACCGTGTCTTACGCCGATTGCAGCACTGTCTAATCTGAGTTATCTACTCATTTACTTGCTTATGAATGGTTAGCTGTTTAAATAATAGTCAAACCACTGATAGCAGCTGTGAACTATAGCAGCGGTCGGTAAACACAGCAATCTGCTTTGTCGGAATGCTGTAAAAAAAACAGTTTTTGTTTGGGTTTTGATAGCTCTAACTCACTGTCTATAAATAATTTATCAATTGATATTTTAATTTGCAGGAATCTTGGTGCTTTTTTGTTCGAAGAATCAAAGAAATATAGAACTTCGGCGACCATTTTGGGATAGATCGGTAAGGATTAGGGATAAATAAGTTCGGAATAGGGCTAAGAAAATCCCAATTATCAAAAGTGACAGTGATACAATAGCGCAATGAGCGAAATTAGAACCCAAGTCCAATTCGTCGACATTGACGAAGATATGGCTGGTCAGCGTATTGATAACTTCTTACGCAACCAATTAAAAAACATCCCGAAAAGCATGATTTACCGAATCGTGCGTAAAGGCGAAGTCCGCGTAAATAAAAAACGCATTAAGGCTGAGTACAAACTAAAAGCTGGCGATTTAGTTCGTATCCCTCCGGTTACTATTGAAGAGAAAACAGAAGAGAACGTGCCGAGCACGAAACTCAACAAGGTTTCAGAATTAGAACAGTGCATCATTTATGAAGATGATCACATGCTAATTCTTAACAAACCGTCTGGCACTGCTGTTCATGGTGGTAGCGGATTAAAATTTGGCGCGATTGAAGCATTACGTGCTCTTCGCCCTGATGCTCGTTTTCTTGAATTAGTGCACCGTATCGATAGAGATACGTCTGGCATTTTGCTTGTTGCTAAGAAGCGCTCGGCGCTAAGACACCTTCAAGCACAGTTCCGTGAAAAAACGGTTCAAAAATACTACTTCGCTTTAGTTATGGGCGAATGGAAGAACAGCTGCAAAGTCGTCAACGCACCTTTGTTGAAAAATGAAGTGAACAGCATTGTTCGAGTTAACCCGAATGGTAAAGCTTCTGAAACCCGTTTTAAGGTTTTAGAAAAATTCCAAGAGGCGACGTTGATTCAAGCAAGCCCAATTACAGGCCGAACACACCAAATTCGTGTGCACGCTCAGTATACTGGTCACCCAATTGCTTGGGATGATCGCTACGGTGATCGTCGTTTTGACGCTTACACGGGTAAGGTTGGTCTTGATCGTCTGTTCCTACATGCAGCAAACATCAAGTTCACACACCCAGGTAGTGAAGAGAAGATGGATATCTCGGCGCCAATGGAAAGAAGGCTAGAGAAAGCCCTAACTGGTTTACGTAAGCTTTAAGAAGATACGAGATACGAGATACGAGATACGAGATACGAGATACGAGATACGAAGGTATAGAGTGCCTCTAAATTTGTTCTTCAGTATCCATAAATGAGAAAGGTTGACGAATATCGTCAACCTTTTTTGTTTGTGCGCCGAGCATGGCGTTGATCTAGGAGGTGAAAGTCCTCTACGG
>NZ_JBFSVE010000097.1:0-5032 GCF_041467715.1 Vibrio sp. 10N.247.311.14 | reverse complement strand
GACAGCTCTGAAGGATCCTTCAACCGATCGCTTTGGCTTTAACTGATCGGCATTACTGATTATTCAGCGGTTTTTTTGTGCCTGCCGTTTGGGTTTCAGAAACGACAGGTAATAAAAAAGGCCAACCTAAGTTGACCTTTCATCTAATCTAAACGGTGAGGTTTAAATTAAGCTTTTGCTTCAGCTGCTGCTTTAGCGATAGCTGCGAAGCTTTTCGCGTCTAGAGCTGCGCCGCCAACTAGAGCACCGTCGATGTCTGGTTGTGCGAAGTAAGCTGCTGCGTTTTCTGGCTTAACAGAACCGCCGTATTGGATAACAACTTTCTTAGCAACTTCTTCAGATTTCTCTGCGATGTGTGCACGGATTTGAGCGTGGATGCGTTGTGCATCTTCAGCTGTAGCTGCTTTACCAGTACCGATAGCCCAGATTGGTTCGTAAGCGATGATAGCGCCTTCAAGAGCTTCAACACCTTGAGTGTTGATAACAGCGTCAAGTTGACGAGCACATACTGCAACAGTTTCGCCTGCTTCGTTTTGTGCTTCAGATTCACCGATACAAAGAACTGGAGTTAGGCCGTTCTCTTTTAGGAATGCGAATTTCTTAGCTACGAACTCATCTGATTCGTTGTGGTATTCACGACGCTCAGAGTGACCGATGATGATGTGAGATGCGCCGAACTCTTTAAGCATTGCTGGAGACATGTCGCCAGTGAATGCACCGCTGTTGTTTAGGTCAGAGTTTTGAGCACCTAGGATGATCGCGCTGCCCGCTTCAGTAAGCGTACGCTCTGCTAGATCAACGAAAAGTGCTGGTGGAGCAACTGCTACGTCTACGCCTGTTACGCCTTCAAGTTCAGCGTTAAGACCGTTTAGTAGATCAACAACCATTTCTTTGCTGCCGTTTAGTTTCCAGTTACCCATAACTACAGGATGACGCATAGGAATATCTCCAAAGTATTTAAATAAATCGAATGTAAAAAAGTAAACTTTATTACGAAATAATATAACAGATTAATATCAACAGATCATGACTGTGGTCATGACTTTCTTGGATCTTACTCAATGGTCAGAGTAGATTTTGAGCATATATCAGTGATCCGGCAGACAGAATAATAGCTAACTTCTCGGATTTTTCATCGTTAGTTGTTATTAAGGGACAAACGATTGCGTTAACAACAGGAAGTAACAATGCCGAATCTAGTTCTAGAGTACTCCAATTCAGTGGATGAGCGAGTAAATATCCAAGGCTTACTGGAAGATCTCCACCAAGTCGCTCTCACATGTGGCTTGTTTGATGTGCCATCAGTGAAATCTCGTTCACTGCGTTGCCATAATTGGTTGGTCGGTGATGAGGAAGATAGTGTAGACTTTATTCATATCAGCTTTGAGTTACTTTCGGGACGAACGGAAGAGCAAAAGCGAGAATTGTCACGATCGTTAATGCAGATCCTGCAAGAACAAGCGAGTCATGTAAGAAGCTTAACGGTGAATATTCGTGATATGGATAAAAGTTGCTTTCAAAAAGTAATAAACTAACCATTGCTGCTGACTTTTAGCGGCGTATAAATTTGAGTATTTAAGATGTCGATGAAAGAATTACTGCTCTCTTTCAAGGGGAGAATTGGTCGTAAGACTTACTGGATTTGGAATGTTTTCTACTACATAGCGATTACCGGTTTTGCTTCAGGTATCTCTGTGTTGTTCCCTGCTTACTCTTATATCCTGCTACCAATCATCCTATTGATGCTTGTGATCCCAGACCTTGCGGTAACCGCTAAGCGCTGGCACGACCGCAATAAGTCTAATTACTGGCTACTATTGAATGTGCCATTAGTATTGGGTCGTTTAGCTTCGCCAATGGTTGCAACGACGACAGAGCCGGTATCGCCAATTCATATGGCGGCAACCGTCGCGGCATTAGTGTGTGGTTTCTGGATTCTGATTGAGTGTGGTTTGTTGAAAGGAACAGAAGGCCGTAATGACTACGGCGAAGACCCATGTAAATATTGAACAGCGAACCAATAAGAAGGGGGCATTACGCTCCCTTTTTCTTTTTAGTGCTTTGCTAATTTCAGTACATTTTAGGTTCGGTATTCGGCTTAAAAGGCACGACATTTTCAGGCAGAGATTCTTCAAAGCCGCAGCGCCCTTCGAGTGCATCTTGGAACTTACAGACCTGACAGCGCAGCTCTTGCATGAGTACGACATTGGCGTGGTGTGGGTTTTTACAACGGCTAACCACTAAGTCGATGTGACTTTGCTGCGCACGAAGTCGGTCTTGCATCACGTCTGAAGCCGAACAAATCATCTGTTCGCACATCTCGTGTTTGAATTGATTGAATGCTTTCGGGTCGCTTTTCGCGAGTTGGACAAGTTCATCAAAGGGTGGCAGTTTTTGAGCGGGTTGTGGATGCGCCATCATTCCTTCCTTAGCATTAAGCGTGTTTCATATGCTCTAAGCTTAAGAAAGAAATCTGTACAAATTTTAATCTATTTGTATTTTCTCAATATTGAGACGGTATTAGCCGATTACCTTTGCAATCAAAGGGCGGGTGTTAAGGTGTAAGTGCAGCGTCGTTCGCCAGCAATGATGTGCTCTGTACGGCTCACGTGACACTCATCTTTTAGTAACTCAGTAAACACGTTGAGCTCAGATTGGCACAGGCTAGGGCAGCGAGTTGCAGCCTTACAGATAGGGCAGTGGTTCTCAATCAAGATGTAGTGATCATCATGCTCTTGAAGCTCAGCCATGTAGCCTTCGTCTTCACGAAGCTGGGTGAGTTTTTTAAGCTTGCTGATGAGTGAATCACAGCCAGACAGCGCAGTTTGATACTGCTTAAGAGTGTGTTGTTCACGCTCGGCAGCAACCTTAGCCAGCCCTTCTTTACCAAATAGATTCTCGACAGCATCAATCACTTGAATGGTGAGTTCACCATGTCGGTCTGAAAATTGGTTATGACCTTGTTGAGTCAGGGACCAGTGGCGAGTCGGGCGACCCACTTTCACTTTCACATCATGAAACGCAAGAATACCGTCATCTTCCAGGCTTTGCAGATGTTGCCTTGCCCCCATTGTCGTCATGCCAAATTCTTCTGACAGTTGTTTCGCGGTTACCGCGCCTTGACGCTTAATGGTCTGTAAGATTCTGTCGCTTGTTTTCATACTATCCCTACCTAATGAACCTTACTATTATGAGGCAAGGTGTTTATAAAGCAAACCATTTACTATATTGATGATAATTTACTCTATAGATAGCGTTTTACTCTATTGGCTGCCATGGTCAGATTCTGGTGCGCTAATAAAACAAAAGGCTGATACTAGGTATCAGCCTTGGAATATTCTGTTTCACCGAATTTAGGCTTACAGGATATGACCTACTACTTCTGGATCTTTACGCTCTAGGTAGTGGATAGATTTGATGCGGCGAATTGTACGGCAGCGGCCACGGATAAGCAGGGTTTCTGTGGTTGCGATATTACCTTGACGAGAAATACCTTCTAGCAAGTCACCCTTAGTGATGCCTGTTGCTGAGAATACAACGTTGTCGCTGCGTGCCATGTCTTCCATCTTCAATACGATACCCGCCGTTACGCCCATTTCTGCGCAGCGCTCAAGTTCAAGTTCACCGTGCTTGCGGTTCTCTTCTGTGTCGCCTTTCACTTCGTGGCGAGGTAGAAGACGACCGTGCATGTCGCCGTCGAGTGCGCGAATTACCGCCGCCGAGACCACACCTTCAGGTGCGCCGCCGATGCAGTACATGACGTCTACTTCACTGTCTGGCATACAGGTTAAGATAGAAGCCGCAACATCACCGTCTGGCACAGCAAATACACGAACGCCCATTGCTTGCATGTCGGCGATGACTTGATCATGACGAGGCTTAGCAAGCGTGGTTACGACTAGAGTATCAAGTGTTTTACCTAGTGCTTTAGCGATGTTTTCTAGGTTTTCTGTTAGTGGCAGTTCTAGGTCAATCACGCCTTTAGCGCCAGGGCCAACAACCAACTTTTCCATGTACATATCAGGCGCTTTAAGGAAGCTGCCTTTTTCGCCCGCAGCCAATACAGCCAATGCATTTGATTGGCCCATTGCTGTCATGCGTGTCCCTTCAATTGGGTCAACTGCGATGTCGACAGCGTCGCCGCCCACACCTACGTTTTCGCCGATGTATAGCATAGGTGCATCATCGATTTCACCTTCGCCGATAACAATCTCACCGCTAATTTCGGTTTTGTTTAATAGGCTACGCATTACTTCTACAGCAGCGCCATCTGCAGCGTTTTTATCGCCACGGCCAAGCCACTTGTAACCAGCTAGTGCTGCACCTTCTGTGACACGAGAGAATGACATTGCTAAATCGCGTTTCATGCGGACTCCAAAATTTTCAAAGGGGGAATAGAAATTTCGCGGCGAATTTTACCATATCCAAAAGGAAACGTTTGCCTTTTTTGTTTTTTGGAGATTGCTCTCGATCAATTCGCAGTGGAAAACAGTTATTATTCATCAAAATAATCGGTTTGCCGTTGTGGCGGTAATCGTTCTCGTCAATATTCGGTAAAAAGTGCTGTTTTTTTCATCGAATGGCGCAAAATATCGAATATATTGAGTGTTTATCCTTGCTCTGCTGAGTAGAATGGGGAAATAAGTGGAGTGAACCTTCACCATCAAACGGATAACTAAAAGGTAGGCCAGAATGTCTTTTGAAGTACTAGAGCAGCTAGAAGCAAAAATTCAAACAGCAGTAGATACAATTGCACTTCTTCAAATGGAAGTGGAAGAGCTTAAAGAAGAGAAACAAGCACTAGCAACAGAAGCTGGTGAGCTTAAAGCAAGCCGTCACGAGCTAGAGCAAAAAACTCAGCAAATGCAGGAAGAGCATTCAGCATGGCAAGATCGCATCCGTAACCTTCTTGGTAAAATGGATGAAGTAGAGTAATCGACTCTTCAGATTTAAAAAAACGCCCGCTACTCAGTAGCGGGCGTTTTTGTTGTGCGCCGAGCATGGCGTTGATCTAGGAGGTGAAAGTCCTCTA
>NZ_JBFSVE010000096.1:0-5983 GCF_041467715.1 Vibrio sp. 10N.247.311.14 | reverse complement strand
CTCAGGCCTTGAAAGCCGCTTAACAGAAATGTCCAACTTTACGGGGTCACTTCATCATATGAGCAGGCTTTTGCGATTCTTGCTTTTGACTGGAAAGCTTTGTTAGTTGAAAGCTAGCGAAGGCTTTCGAAGAATTCATCACTGGCTTCAAAATCACCATTGATCGTCACTAAGGTGCCCGTTGCATCAAAGTTAACAACAAGATTTTTTTGAATCGAGTCTTCATGGCCTTTTGTGTGGTGGTAAATGTAGTACCACGTATCTGGGTAGCCATTTTCGATAAGCATAGGTGAGCCCATAACGTAACGAACTTGTGTTTTTGTCATGCCAAACTTGAGCTGATCGACAGCTTCCTGTTCAACATAGTTACCCTGATTGATGTCAATTCGATAAACCAACTTCTCTAGTAGAGAGCAACCGGTCAACATTGTTAGTGCAAGTGGAACTGCAACTAACCACTTTTTAATTCGCATAGTTTGAGATCTTTCTTCGCTAAAATACTGCCTGATAATAAACAAGCTCCAGCAAGAAGTAAAAAGCTCCTTGCGCTTTGAGCTTGTTATGACTGGCAATTTTGAATTAAGTTGCAAAATTGCCAAGAATTTTCGGTAAATTATCAGAAAGTTGCTGAATATGTAACCTATGCTGCGATTAATAACTCTTTTGCATTGGCAAGCGTCGATTCGGTAATCTGGCTGCCACCAAGCAGTCGAGCAAGCTCTGAAACGCGTTGTTGCTCATCAAGCGTGTGCATTTGAGTCTCGGTTTTACCTGATTTCGTGTTCTTCGCTACAAAAAGTTGTTGGTGACCGCAACCGGCAACTTGAGGTAAGTGAGTCACGCACATAACTTGTGTCGATTCGCCCAGCTTACGTAGCATTTTTCCGACAACCGCAGCGGTTGGTCCACTGATACCCACATCGACTTCATCGAAAATCAGGCTTGGTGTATCCACTTTTTGCGCTGTGATCACCTGAATCGCTAATGAGATTCGTGATAACTCACCACCAGAGGCCACTTTCGCAATCGGCTGCATTGGTTGGCCTGGGTTGGTCGAAACAATGAAGGTCACGTTATCCATACCCAATGGAGAAGGGTGTGTGTTGGTGTTGTTCACTTCAATGGCAAACTGCGCTTTTTCCATGCTCAGTTCGTGCATGCTTTGCGTGATCAGCTTGTTGAGCTCTTTTGCGTAACGAGTTCGAGATTTATGAAGCTTCTCTGATTTAGCAACGAACGATTGGTATTGGTTTTCTACCTCGTTGGCCAGTTCTTCCAATTTTTCATCAGAGCAATCAAGCGCTTCAACTTGTTGTAGTAAGTCTTGATGGTGCTTATACAGCTCTTCAGGTAACACGTGGTGTTTACGAGACATCGACATCACTTTAGAGAAACGCTCCTCAACGTAAGCCATACGACCGGGATCAACATCAATGCTGTCTAGGTAGGTTCTTAACTCGTTGTTGGTCTCTTCGATCTGAATAATGGCTTCAGAAAGCAAGTTCGGTAACTCGGCCAATCTTTCATCTAGCTCAGCTAACTGAATTAAGGAGTTATTGGCCGATTGCAGAATACCAAGCGCATTAACTTCTTCGCCTTCATAAATAAGCTCGATAGCTTGCTGACAGGTTGTGGCCAGTTCTCCGCTATTGGAGAGGCGCTTATGCTCTTGTTCGAGGTCTTCATATTCTTCCTCCCCAATAGACAGCTCATTTAACTCTTTGATTTGGTATTCAAGAAGTTGTTTTTGAGCTTGATTTTGCTGGCTATTTTCACGTAACTCTTTCAAGTGGTTATCGGCTTGTCGCCAGGCTTGGTAAGCATTACGTGTCGATTTCAACAGGTTCAAGTGGCCTGCGTATTGATCAAGCATGGCCATTTGGTAATCGCTCTTCATCAACTGATGATGCGCATGTTGACCATGAATGTTGATCAACAGCTGCCCAAGCGATTTCAACTGTGAAAGAGGGACAGGACTGCCGTTAATGAATGCGCGAGAACGACCTTCTTTAGAGATGGTTCTACGTAATATGCATTCACCGCCATCAAGCAGCTCGTTGTCTTCTAACCAGCGGGTAGCATGCAGATTGTTCTCAAGTAAAAAAGCGGCACTGACTTCGGTTTTTTCTTCACCTTGTCGAACCATTCCTGCATCGGATCTTCCCCCAAGACATAAGCCTAAAGCATCGATAGCGATAGATTTACCCGCACCAGTTTCTCCGGTGATTGTTGTCATGCCTTTAGAGAGTTCTAGCTGTAAAGACTTAACAATAGCGAAATTATTAACACTTAGATGAGCCAGCATTTTTATTTACCTGTATAACTGAACAATACTGTATATAAGCTCAGTATATACTGTTTCTTTATACAGTAAAGTCGGTGGGTGAAATTTTTTTGTGACTGTTATCAGAATTGAGGTTGTTCGTAGATCACTGAAACCGCTATAGATTCCCAACTCAGTCGTTCCTCCTTCTTGGGAATGACGGTGTGAATCATTGAGACGAAGAGAGAGTTGGCGGGCTTTTTACTGGTAATGAAAAAGGCTGACGAATGTCGTCAGCCTTTCAAATTTTCGGTTACCACTAGAGCGTTTATTCTTTTAGAACAGCTTACTCGACCAGCCTAGTTTGTTACGTAGAACATGGTAGTAGTTGTAGTCTTTAGGGTGGATCAGCTTGAGTACATTCGGGCTTTGGTAAATATGGATCTCATCGCCAGGAGAAACCGGTAGCGAGATTTGGCCATCGCAGCTGACTTCCTGTGTACCGCGGTTATCAGGCGATACGATAAGCTTGATACGACGCTTTCCATCCACCACAAGTGGGCGGCTTGAAAGGGTGTGCGGGAACATTGGCACTAGTGAGATAGCATTTAGGCTTGATGACAGGATAGGGCCGCCGCCAGAAAGCGAATAAGCGGTAGAACCTGTCGGTGTTGAGACGATCAAGCCATCAGAGCGCTGTGAGAAGGCGAAGCTGTCATCGATATACACTTCGAACTCGATCATGTGCGCGACTTGGCCGGGGTGCAGTACAGCCTCATTAAGGGCTGCATTGTGGCTTTTTATCTGGCCGTGACGATGAATTTCAGTTTCAAGTAAGAAGCGTTCTTCTTCCATGAACTCTCCCTTAAGCACATCAGTCAGCGCGCTCTGGAAGTTTTCAGGGTTGAGATCGGTTAGGAAACCAAGATTACCTCGGTTAACACCTATCACTGAAATGTCGAAACGTGACAAAATTCTAGCCGCACCGAGCATGTTTCCGTCACCACCGACCACAATGGCGAGATCGGCACGTTTACCCAATTCAATCAGGCTAGAAAAATGTTCTTGTGGGATATCGTCCAAAATGCTGGAGAGCCTATCATCAACAAACACTTGATAACCCTCAGTACTTAACCACTGATAGAGCTCTCTATGAGTCTGAATTGCTTGCTGATCTCGAGGTTTACCAATAATTGCGATGACTTCAAATGGCTTTTTCATAACGTTTCCAAACGAATTAGGCTTGAATCAAAATTCTTCATCCCCATAATAAAGGCAAGTTGAACGTCTATGCGAGTGTTTTATATCAATTTGAGGCGCAAACACGCCTGTCACTGGCATTGAAAACGAATTCTGGAGATATCATGAGCAACGAAGAAAACAAAGTAACCGAAGAAGAACTAGATCAGATCATTGCTGAAGCTGAGAAAGTTGAAGAAGCTGAACTGAATGAAGACGCTGCTGATGAGCAGGAAGCAAAAATCGCTCAACTGGAAGCTGCACTGCTTTCTAGTGAATCTAAAGTGAAAGAGCAGCAAGATTCTGTTCTTCGCGCGAAAGCTGAAGTTGAAAACATGCGTCGCCGTAGCGAACAAGAAATTGATAAAGCGCGTAAATTCGCTTTGAACAAGTTTGCTGAAGGTCTGCTTCCTGTAATCGACAACCTAGAGCGTGCAATGCAAGCAGCAGACGCTGAAAACGAAGTGGTTAAGCCACTGTATGAAGGTGTTGAGCTAACGCACAAAACGTTCGTAGACACAGTTGCTAAGTTTGGTCTTAAAGAGATCAACCCTGAAGGTGAAGCGTTCAACCCTGAATTCCACCAAGCGATGTCTATTCAAGAAAGCCCAGATCACGAATCAAACACGGTTATGTTTGTGATGCAAAAAGGCTACGAACTAAACGGTCGTGTGGTTCGCCCAGCGATGGTTATGGTTGCTAAGTAATGACGTATTACGTTACCAAGTGGTTGACTGGCGCATTGACTGAATTAGTAGCAGCGACAAAATAAATCACTGGTTTACGTAAAATAAAAAGAGAGGCATAGGCCTCTCTTTTTTTGTGCCTATAACTTGAGAGTCCACGTAAATAAGCATCAAAACCGCATTAAGAATGTCGTTCTTTTTATTTCATTCAGATCAGCGATTTAGAGTTTTGTGTTATGAAACTTGTTGTGATTGAGTAAATGTTTTGATGTCACATTTGTGATGTTTTTGTAAATAAATACTTTTAATTGTTATCTTTGTATGTAAAATCCACTGCCATATAGCGATTTTGGTCGCATATATAACTATAAAAGTACAAATTTTAAACACAACAAACTGGAGAAGAACGATGGATAAATCGCTCTCAAGTAAAATTTTTGTAGGCTTGTTCGCCGGTCTACTTATTGGTACTGCTATTCAGTACCTATTCAGCGGTATTGCTATTTTTGATACGTATCTACTTGGCGCTGCCGAAGGTGCTGGTGGTATGTTTGTATCACTTATCAAATTGCTTGTAGTTCCTCTTGTATACGTATCTATTGTTTGCGGTATTGTTGAGCTAAAAGATATTCGTTCATTCGGTCGTCTTGGTGGTAAAACCTTTGGTCTTTACATTATTAACACCATCATCGCGATTTCAGCTGCTCTAACGATTGGTCTTATTTTCCAACCGGGTGCTGGTGCGAATCTAGCGGGTACAGTTTCTGAGACAATTGCGCTTACAACAACTGAAACGCCAGATATCTTCTCTCTTGTTGTTAATATCGTTCCTAGCAACCCTGTAGAAGCATTTGCAAGTGGCGACATGCTGCAAATCATCTTCATGGCTATTCTGACTGGTCTTGCTATTCAAGCTCTTGATTCTCGTGGTGGCCCAGCTATCAAGACATTCAAGATGGCTAACGAGATCATGATGAAGCTTATCGGCCTAGTAATGAGCCTTGCGCCATACGGTGTATTTGCTCTGATGATTCAATTAGGTGCAACACTTGATGCAAACACGCTAATGTCAGTTGCTGGCTATGTCGCGCTTGTTGTAGCAATGCTTGTGTTCTGGATCTTCTTCTTCTACCCAATGATGGTTGGTTCATTCACTGGTATTTCTCCAAAGCAGTTCCTGCGTGCAACTCGTGAGCAAATCCTTTTCTCACTATCGACTGCAAGTTCGAACGCGACGATTCCAGTAACAATGCGTACTCTGACGGACAAACTAAACGTATCTAAGTCAGTGGCAGGTTTCGGTGTACCACTAGGTGCAACAATGAACATGTCTGGTGTATCTATCTACATCGCACTCGCAACTATGTTCGTAGCAAACGCATTCGGTCAGCCAATCAACACTGCTGATATCTTTACTCTAGGTCTAACTATCTTGCTACTTTCTATCGGTGCTGGTGGTGTTCCTGGTGGTGGTGTGGTTATGGTCGGTGTTCTATTGCACCAACTAGGTTTGCCACCAGAAGGTCTAGCGATTGTTGCTGCTGTTGACCGTATCTGTGACATGTTCTGTACTTCTTCTAACGTTGTTGGTGATACTGCGGTTAACACTATCGTTGCTAAATCTGAAAACGAAATTGGCGTTGAAGCTAACGAAGAAGCTGAGCTGCAAAAAGCAGAAGCTTAATTCTTAATTAAGACTCAATAACTGCGAAGCCCCGCTCAACCAGAGCGGGGCTTTTTTATTGTGCGCCGAGCATGGCGTTGATCTAGGAGGTGAAAGTCCTCTACGGGCTCA
>NZ_JBFSVE010000095.1:0-6398 GCF_041467715.1 Vibrio sp. 10N.247.311.14 | reverse complement strand
CGGCCTGTCACGCCGGGGGTCGCGGGTTCGAGTCCCGTCCACTCCGCCACTTATTAGAAAAGCCCTGCTAGCAATAGCAGGGCTTTTTTACATTTGAAGAAAAGCGTTTGTTGTTAGGTTGTATGAGTGTTGTAAAGGCACCAAGCCCCTGCACTTCATGCTATTCCGGCACATATCAGAAAGCCTAGTCTGGCGACTAGGCTTTCGTCGTTTCCGGCATCTGAGCTTTGGACTTTTGCTAGAGACTTTATCGTTACCGCTGAGGCGCCTCTCTGTTACAAGGTATTGGGAGGTGGTTTGGTTCTAAATCTGACGAATCGAAATAGTTACTTCTAACTCTTTTAGCTAACCCAAGTAGAACAGAACATCAAATTGGGCGAATCTGAGTGCTTTCTATGTGAGATACCTTAACACGCTCGTCCCTTGTTGTAGGGAATAGCGAACGTTATTGCTTTAATACGTAGAGGGTCATTGCGATTATGTTCGTACTGGTATTCGTTTAACTGCTCTCTAAATCATACCTGATAAACGTATCTGGAACCCTTAGACTGACTAAGGAAGCGGTGGTAGGAGTTTTAACACTTCAAGCTATCACAATCACTATGAATAAATGGAGATGTTGACTCGAAAGACCATCAAGCAAACCTATCTCGCTATCTCGCTATCTCGCTATCTCGCTATCTCGCTATCTCGCTATCTCGTAGATACAAAAACGCCTAGCGTTTGCTAGGCGTTGATAAATAGTGTTTTGATACACCGACTACAGTATTTGTTTGAGCACTCTGTCGGCTTTTACACGAGTGATTTTACGAATCAATTTCTGAACTTCCATCGGGTAGCTCTCTACCTTATCTAACTGCTTATAAGTACAGATAAGCTGAGTGTGTTGAAGGATATTATCGACTTCAGCCTGGAACTTGTCTGTTAGATGATGGTAGTTATCTTGGATAAAGATACCGTTTTCTAGATCCAGCTTCCATGCGCGTGGGTTTAGGTTATTACCTGTTAGTAGCATGTAGCGTTTATCTACCCATATGCCCTTTAGGTGGAAGCTATTAGAGTCGTGTTGCCAAAGTCGAATTGATAGATTACGGCTAGCAATATGAGCTTCATTCGCTTTAGCGAAACGACGTAAGTTCAGTTCGTACAGGTATGGCAGACCACCAATCGTTTTAAACTCTTCTTCTGGCGAGATAAAGAAATCATTTGCTGTCTTATCGCCAACAACAATGCTGACCTTTACACCACGCTTAAGTGCTTTCTTCACTTCTTTAGCTAGGCTAGGTGGGAAGTTGAAGTAAGGTGTGCAGATGAAGATTTCATCTTTAGCTTGAGCGACGAGTTGATTGATTCCCTGATTCAGACGGTTACGTCTTTTACCGATACCAACTAATGGTGTTACAGCAACTTGGTCTGCTGAAACCTCTTGACCATCGAATTGATACTGAGACCTTGCCAATGATGCTCGAAACTGACGAATCGCTGGTTTCAGTTCTTTGGTCGCAGGCTTGTTCTTATCAGCCAGGTCATAAACAGCGCTGTCCGCAACCATCTGTTCGTGTACGTAGGTAAACATTGAGTCAGCAAGAGCCGCATTGTTTAAAACGTGGTAACGATCAAAGCGATAGCGGTCATGGTAATTGAGGTAGATATTGTTAAGGCTTGCACCGCTGTATATCACGCTGTCATCGACGATAAAGCCTTTTAAGTGCAATACGCCAAAGACTTCTTTGCCGCGAACTGGAATGCCATAGACAGGCACAGAATGCTGATATTTTTCTGCGAACTCTTTATACATGGCTGCATTGCCTTCAGAAGACTCTGCACCAATCAATCCACGCTGCGCTCGGTGCCAATCGACACAAACACTCACGTCTAGTTCGGGATTCTTTTGCTTTGCTTCATATAAGGCAGTTAGGATCTCACGGCCAGCTTCATCATCTTCAAGGTACAAAGCGACTAAACTAATACGAGTCGTTGCGCGAGATATCTCATCAAGTAGGCGAGTTCGAAACTCTTGCGCTGATAGTAGTACTTCAAACTTGTCAGGATTCTGCGCTATGGTTGGCAACTGTATGAATGGATTCCTACTGGCAATCATATTGACTGTTTTACCTTAAAAATATGCAAAATTGCGAACCTTTAATTTTACCAAAGGGATAGTACCAAATACTAGATAATCGAGGCATTCTCTAACAATTTTGCTGATAATGCATAGGAATGAGATCTTTTCCGCTATTCGAATAGCGCTCGTATAAAACTCTTAAACCATTTGGTAGATCTTTAGGGTCTACTTGTACGAATTTGTGTCGCGCGTAAAAGTTGGTGAGATGAGCGTACGCAAAGCAGTAATCGTCTTCCGTAAGCGTATGTTGCGCACAATAATCCATAAGCTGGGAGCCTAATTGCTGACCACGATGTTGTTTTGATATCGCCATACCGGTAAGTAAGCGATTATTTTCTATTGTACGAAAACGCACGACACCGCACAGCTCGTTATCCAGCAATAACGAGTAGATCAGTTCACTCTTATTCGCTTTTCCCGTTGGGTAGTGTTCTTTATAGAAACGTTTAACTAGGGGAACCTTTACTGGGTCTAATTGAGTAATGATGACATTGTTCATTCAGTCACTGCGCCATTGGTTTATCTGCTGTAGAATGACCGCAGTGTAAGTTAATTGAATATCGCCATGCAATTCCATCTCAATGCTAGTTTAAAAAATGTTCATACTTTTTCCATCGATCAGACGTGTGATGCGTTGGTTGAAGTCACCACTACCGAAGAACTGATTTCGCTTTACAAAGACCCTAAATGGTCAGCTTTGCCTAAGTTAATACTGGGTAAAGGCAGTAATATGCTTTTTACTGAGCACTTCGCTGGCCTGGTCATCGTGAATAAATTAGCCGGGATTGAGCTGGCCGAGACGGACAGTCATCACCTACTGCATGTAAGTGGTGGCGAGGATTGGCCAAGCTTGGTTGAGTGGAGTGTGGATAAGGGGTTGGGTGGTCTAGAAAATCTAGCAATGATACCGGGCTGTTCAGGCTCTGCTCCGATTCAGAATATTGGTGCGTATGGAGTTGAGCTGCAAGATGTATGCGAGTATGTCGATATTCTGTGTCTGGATACTTATACAGTTAAGCGATTAAGCAAAGAAGAGTGTCTCTTTGGTTACCGAGATTCTATTTTCAAACACGCTCTTTACGGTAAAGCGATTGTTGTTGCGATTGGTTTAACGTTGCCGAAAGAGTGGCAGCCATGCAATCACTATGGCCCGTTAAAAAGCCTAGCAGCCGATACGCTCTCTCCTCGCACTATATTTGATGAAGTGTGTGCTATCCGTTCAAGTAAGCTACCAGACCCTAGAGTACAAGGGAATGCGGGCAGTTTCTTCAAAAACCCTGTGATCACCAAAGATCATTTTGATCGCTTGTTAGCTCTATATCCAAATATTGTCGGCTATGAGAGTAATGACATGATCAAAGTTGCTGCTGGCTGGCTGATTGATCAATGTCAGTTCAAAGGTGTGACAGAAGGTGGCGCTCAGGTTCACCCCAACCAAGCATTGGTTATTATCAATTATGATGAGGCTTCTGCTGTGGATATCCTTAAGCTTGCAGAGCGAGTGCGTCAGTCCGTCTTGAATAAATTCGATATTCGATTGGAACATGAAGTGCGCTTTATGGGACGAGAATGCGAGACAAACCTAGACAAGGCTTTGGAGTCATTGGCATGAGAGAACACAGTACCAAGCTTGCACTATTGAGATGCCTTGCTGACGGTGAGTTTCATTCTGGTGAAGACCTAGGTGAAATGATTGGTGTATCACGAGCGGCTATCAGTAAGCACATTAAAGGTATTCAAGAGTGGGGTTTAGATATCTACCGAGTACAAGGCAAGGGTTACAAGCTAGCCAGTCGTTTGGATATGCTTGACCAAGAAAAATTGTCTGCAGTTAGTCGCGATGCTTCTCTTGAACTCATTCCCATCATAGGTTCTACAAACCAGCACCTATTAGAGCGTACTAACACCCTCGAATCGGGTTCTGTCTGTATTGCTGAATATCAAGCTGCGGGTCGTGGACGCCGTGGACGAGAGTGGGTATCGCCATTCGGCGCAAACCTCTACCTTTCAATGTATTGGAGACTCGACGCAGGGATGGCTGCCGCAATGGGCTTAAGCCTTGTGGTTGGTGTCGCTGTTGTTGAAGCTTTGGAAGAAATGGGTGTAGAAGGAGTAAAGCTCAAATGGCCTAACGACCTCTACCACAATGATAAGAAGCTTGCAGGTATCTTGGTCGAGCTGTCAGGACAGTCTGGTGGCGCTGCGCATATTGTGATTGGTTTAGGGCTAAACTTATCCATGGATCCAACAACATCAGGTATTGGCCAGCCATGGACTTCCCTTAAAGAAGTGTGTGATGGAAAGGTGCCTGACCGTAATCAATTAGCGCAGGCTCTGATCAATGCTTGGGATAAATCGCTTGTCGACTATGAGTTGAAAGGAATGTCCAATTTTGTAGAGCGTTGGAACCGCTTGGATAATTTCTTAGGTCGCAATGTTAGGCTGATCATTGGACCTAGAGAAATTGAAGGTGTTGTTCAAGGCATCGATGAACAAGGCGCTGTATTGCTCAAAACTGAGAATGGTGTTGAGAGCTATATCGGTGGCGAGATATCGCTAAGAAAAGGCGACTAAGGCGTTACTATTTTCTTAGTAACACTTCTTCAACCATATGATCTGCGCCTTTACGTAGAATCAGGTGAGCCCTTTCTCGTGTCGGAAGGATATTTTGTTCTAGGTTCAAGCCATTAATTGAACTCCAGATACCTTCTGCTTTATCCAATGCGGCTTGGTTCGATAATTTAGTGTAATGACTAAAGTAAGAGCCAGGCTTAGTAAACGCACCATCGCGGAATTTCATAAAACGATTGACGTACCACTCTTTGATTTGTTGGCTATCAGCGTCAACATAGAGTGAGAAATCAAGGAAGTCAGAAATAAACACGCGATGTGGTTCGTGTGGATAATTCATTCCGGTTTGTAAGACATTAAGCCCTTCAATAATAAGCACATCTGGTAGGTCGACGCACTTAACGTCATCAGTAATGTTGTACGTAAGATGCGAGTAAACAGGGGCTGTGACATTTCTCTTGCATGCCTTTACATCCGAAACAAAGTTCACTAAACGCTTGATATCGTAAGACTCCGGAAAGCCCTTTTTGCTCATCAACCCTTTCTCTTTTAACACCTCATTCGGATATAAAAAGCCATCGGTTGTCACTAGCTCAACTTTTGGATGGTTTTCCCAGCGAGAGAGTAGGGCTTTAAGCAGACGCGCAGTGGTACTTTTGCCAACGGCTACGCTACCCGCAATACCGATGATAAAAGGTGGTGCTTTTTCTTTCTTATCTAGAAATTGGTGGAGTACCGAGTTTCTATTCTGTCTGGCTGCCACATAGAGGTTCAATAGACGAGATAACGGTAGATAGATCTCTACTGCCTCTTCCATTGTGAGCTTTTCATTGATGCCTTGAAGCTCTTTTAAGTCGCTCTCAGAAAGTGTCATCGGAACTAAATTCCTTAGCTCAGACCAACGTTCGCGGTCAAATGACATAAATGGGCTCATACAAAACTCTATAGTGGATAACAAAACAAGTGCATGGAAAATACATCAAGCGATAGATAAATAAAATATCTTCCTGTACTAGATGCGGGTTAAAGACGTAAACCTTGAGCTAAATAGCCGTATGTAGGAGTTTGCTCAGAGAATTTTGCACTTTTTTTCAATTTGCTATTGCAAGGTGGAAAATCATTCAATAAAATGCGCCCCACTTGTGCCGACTTAGCTCAGTAGGTAGAGCAACTGACTTGTAATCAGTAGGTCACCAGTTCGATTCCGGTAGTCGGCACCACTTTCTTCCTTCCTATAAGGCAAGCGAGAGAAAGCTCAAAATTTGGAGAGGTTCCCGAGTGGCCAAAGGGAGCAGACTGTAAATCTGTTGGCACTGCCTTCGATGGTTCGAATCCGTCCCTCTCCACCATATTCTAAAGGTTAAATAGCTCAAACAGAGTTACGTGTTGCGTGCATCGTATAATGGCTATTACCTCAGCCTTCCAAGCTGATGATGCGGGTTCGATTCCCGCTGCACGCTCCAACTCATTTTGTGTGCTGATATAGCTCAGTCGGTAGAGCGCACCCTTGGTAAGGGTGAGGTCCCCAGTTCGACTCTGGGTATTAGCACCAGTCTAAAGCTTCTTCTCCTTTAATAAAGAAAACCATTTTTTTGGTTGCGTGGTCTTATTTTAAGCCACCTAATCCGTACCTAGAGGGACACCCCATGTCTAAAGAAAAATTTGAACGTACGAAACCGCACGTAAACGTTGGTACTATCGG
>NZ_JBFSVE010000094.1:2365-6440 GCF_041467715.1 Vibrio sp. 10N.247.311.14 | reverse complement strand
TTTGGACATAAAAAGACCCCCAATAATTGGTGTCCAACTATTGGGGGTCAGTTCAAACCCTATCACGGCTTTATTGATCTTATAACTAAGCTGCTGTTGTTCGACACTCGCTCTATGTCACATCTAGATCCACAGTGACAATGTCACGCTATTTTTCAAGCGTGGTAAATATGGTCCACTCCTCGACGATTTGTTCACTTAACCCTACCACCGTCGCTGTTACCTTACGGTTCAATGCGTGTGAAGTAGGGTCGTCGCCATCGCTTTCTAGGCGCTCTTCACCATAGCCGATAATTCGCACTCGCTCTGGTTCGATACCATTCGATAGTAACTCGTCTTGAACATTGTGTGCTCGTTTTTTTGATAGGTCTAAGTTGTACTCGTTAGAACCCACTTTACTCGCATAGCCTTGTATTTCAATCGAGGCACTTTTGTAGGTTTCAAGAAACTCTGCCATCGTGCTGATCTGGTCTGAGAAGATTGGGTTCACTTCAAATGAGTCATGAGCAAAGAGTATTTTTAGCTGTCTGACTTCTTCCGCACGAATCGTTTCGCCACAACCATCATTGTCGACTTGTGATGTCTCAGGCGTACCTGGACAGATATCACGAGCGTTCACCACACCATCTCTATCATCGTCTTGAAGGTCTGCAATCTGTTCTGCTTCAGGTGTCTCGATATAGGTCTCTTCCTGCTGGTTCGAACAGGCAAGTAAAGTCATCGTTAACACGGGAAGTAATAAGTAAGGTATTTTCATCATTAATACTCCACGGGCGTAGTCCACTCTTCTGGAATGTCGACCAGTAGAGCGTTCAATAGAGAGCCTGTCGCGTTCATTACACGGTATTTAGCGTACTGTTCAGAGTAATGCGCATCTAAGTAATCTTTGCGGGCTTCAAACAATTCGTTTTCAGTGTTAAGCAGATCAAGTAGCGTACGTTTGCCGATTCGATATTGTTTCTCATAAGCGATAACGGTTTCTGACGCCGAATCCACGTGATCAGACAAGAAGTTCTTTTGTTGTAACGTCAGATCCAATGCACTCCAAGAGAGGCGAAGACCTTCTTCCACTTGTCGATAAGCGCGATCTCTCAGATCTTTTGCTTTGTTCAATTGGTATGCCGCAGCTTCTGAATTAGCACTGTCTGTTCCACCGTTGTACAAGTTATATCGCATGCGTAGCATCGCGAGGGTCTCTTGACTTGAGCCTTCATCGCCACCTGCATCATCACGCCACGACTGAGAAGCCTCGATGGAGAAGGTAGGGTAGTTCACGCCCTTTGATTGTTTGTATTGGAAGTGGGCTGAATCGACATCTGCGTTTGCAACTTTGATCACTGGGTGTTGGTCTAATGCATCAACAATGGCGTCAGTTAACGACAAAGGAATTTTAGAAATATCGGCTCTTGGGTAAATTAAGCCTAGGGGTTCTTGACCCACCACTCGTCTAAACTGGGTGTGGGTATCGATCAAATTATTCTGTGCGGCCAACAAATTACCATGAGCCTTCGCAATCCTAGCTTCTACCTGCGATACATCAGCTGTCGAACCTATGCCTGAATTCGCTCGTTTCTTTATGTCTTTATAGATTTTCTTGTGTATTGAAAGATTACTTTCTGACAGTGCCAGCACTTCAGTGGCTTTCACTGCATCTAGATAGATTTGTGTTACCTCCAGCGCTTTGTCTTCGGCATCCGCGATCAATTGCAAACGTACCGACTCGGCTTCTGCGGCGGTACGATCAATGTCGTTCAGCGTAGCGGAACCATCCCACAGCAATTGAGTGAGGGAAATCGTCGCTTCCTTTCTTGTGAGATCGGTATCGGGGCCGTTATTTGGTGCAGGGTTTATGCCTTCGTAACCAATACCAGCATCAAGGTCGATACTCGGCCTATAAGCACCACCTGCGGCATCGTTTCGTTTTTGTACACTCACAAACTCATTAAAAATACTTTTTATCTCAGGATTCGTCGCCAAGGTAATGGCAACAGCCTGTTCTAAAGTCTGAGCAGAGAGTGGGGTTGCAATAGCTAAGCAACAGATGATGGGTAATTTAAACAGTCTCAAAGTAGGTCTCCTTCTACTTTTAAAAGCTCCCGCCTCCTCCCAACTAGCGTTTAACTACTTTAATTGAGAAGGGTATTAAACGAAGCTTAGGACATCTGCTAGAAATTGCTAAGTTTGTTGGTTTTTTTTTGAATGTAAGTCGCTATTGCTATTGACTAATTTTCAAAGTGCTTTAACTGAACTACTTTAGTGAGTTGATTATCAATAGTGCCACTACTAAATTTATTGTAGGAAATAGCCACAGCGCAGAGTGGGATTGAATCCGCGTTTGGCGTGTTCTGGGCAGAAGTGGGAATATGGATATGGGAAATATCAACCTAAATATACTAGGTCTTGCTAGCGGGAGTGTAGTGCTCGACGCTCAAGGCCAGGTTAGACGTTTGTCTCCGGGCAAACAACCAGCCGCTAGCGACGTAATTATCAGTTTTGATACTAGTGAAGAGAGTTTACCAAGTGTTTCTGCACGTTTTGTAGATAACCAGGGCCAACAAAATCTGCTAGATACTGATGACGCGATCGCTCAAGTTCAGCGTGCTATTGAAGAGGGATTTGATCCAACGGAACTAGGAGATGAGTTTGATACTGCCGCTGGTGAGGAAGGTTCTAGTTTGACCAACAGCGGTAGGATTGAACGTACTGGGGCTGAAACTCAAGCTGCCACAAATTTTGAAACTGACGGGTTTGAGTCTCAAGGTCTGTCGGAAACTCAAAGTCTTGCTCTTTTTGATATTATCGCCTTTGCGCTTATTTCAGGTGAAACTAATGTTATTGAGTTTGAGCAGGATGAACCTATTGAAACTGGGGGCGCTTTAACGAGTGAAGACCCAGACGTTACCTTTATTGTTAAAGAGGTCGCTGGGGATAATGATCTCGGTACTTTTGTTGTAAACGAAGATGGTACTTGGACCTTCGTGGCCAACAGTCCTTATGATGAGCTTGCGGATGGTGAGCAAATTCAAGACTCGACGACAGTACAAACCTCCGATGGAGGCGAACAAGTCATTACAGTAACGATAATTGGTACTGATGATGTAGCTGTGGCTACTGATGACTCGGGCAGTGTGACTGAGGACATTGATGTAGATGAAATCACCAATCAATTAGTGACATCCGGTCAGATTGTGATTACAGATGTAGACAGCGACACTCCTACTTTTTCAGCTGACGGTGAGTTTAACCTCGTAGGTTCAACAAACGAATCACAGCTAGGTGTATTGAGCATCGACCCTGATGGTGCTTGGACTTACGTAGTTAACAACGATGACGTTCAGTACTTGGATGACGATGAGTTCGTTACTGAAGTTTATACTGTGACAGCAAGTGACGGTACTACGAGTGAGGTGATCATCACTATTAACGGTGCCGATGACCCATCTGATATAACCGTAGGTGAAGGTGATTCAGACACTGGTGAAGTGACTGAGGATGTTAATGTTGACCAAGAGAGCAACAACTTAATTACTTCTGGGACACTAACGATCACCGATGTTGACGATAACGACGTCGCTGCTTTTCAACCAAACGGTGTGTTTAATCCAGAAGGCTCAACCAATGATACCGCGTTGGGTATGTTGACCATTACCGACGATGGTGAATGGACGTACGTTGTAGATAACGATGAAGTGCAATATCTTGATGACGATGAGTTCGTTACCGAGGTTTATACAGTTACTGCGATTGACGGAACCACAAGTGAAGTGACCATCACCATCAACGGTGCCGATGATCCGTCAGAGATTACTGTTGGTGAAGGTGATTCTGACATGGGTGAAGTGACGGAAGATGTCGATGTCGATCCTGAAAGCAATGACTTGATGGCGACAGGAACATTGACGATCACTGATGTTGATGCCAATGATGTCGCTGCTTTTGAACCCAACGGAACGTTTAATCCGGAAGGTTCGACCAATGATACCGCGTTGGGTATGTTGACCATAACCGATGATGGAGCATGGACTTACGTCGTAGACAACGACGATGTGCAATATCTTGATGACGATGAATTCGT
>NZ_JBFSVE010000094.1:0-2267 GCF_041467715.1 Vibrio sp. 10N.247.311.14 | reverse complement strand
TCACCGAGATTTATACGGTTACTGCGATTGATGGAACCACCAGTGAAGTAACCATAACCATCAACGGTGCCGATGATCCATCCGAGATTACCGTTGGTGAAGGTGACTCTGATATGGGTGAGGTGACGGAAGATGTCGATGTCGCTCCAGAAAGCAACGACTTGATGGCGACGGGAACACTGACAATTACCGATGTTGATGCTAACGATGTCGCGGCTTTTCAACCTAACGGAACGTTTAATCCTGAAGGTTCGACCAATGATACCGCGTTAGGTATGTTGACCATTACCGACGATGGCGAATGGACTTATGTCGTAGACAACGACAACGTGCAATATCTCGATGACGATGAGTTTGTCACCGAGGTTTACACTGTTACTGCGATTGATGGGACCACCAGTGAAGTAACCATCACCATCAATGGTGCTGATGATCCATCTGAGATCACCGTTGGCGAAGGTGACTCTGACATGGGTGAGGTGACGGAAGATGTCGATGTCAATCCTGATACCAACGAACTCTCGGTGTCTGGCACTTTAACGATTACTGATGTCGATACCAGCGATATGCCGGCCTTTAAACCTAATGGTGTGTTTAGCCCTATTGGGTCTACTTATGCACTTGCTTTGGGGATGTTAACGATTACTCCTGAGGGGGCATGGAGTTATGTCGTTGATAACGATGCGGTTCAATACTTGAATGATGATGACACGGTTATTGAGCGATATGTCGTAACCGCCATCGATGGTGTCGAGCATGTTATCGAGATAACAATCAATGGTGTCAACGATGCGCCTGAAGCGACCAGCTTTACGGTCGTCAATGATGAGGATGCGATCATACCAATCCTCTTCGATTCGGAAGATGGCGGTATGCCTGATTACATCTCAGATATCGAAGATGACCATGACGACATTCCACTTAATATTCGGATAGAAAGTTTGCCAACCAACGGTAGCCTTTTGTATACCGATGCAAATGGCGTCACGAGAGAAATTGTGCAGTCTGACGTCGACAACGGTGTGTTGTTTGTTCCAAACAATATTAGCTTCGTTGCCGGGCCCGGAGAGATGTTTGAAATGGGCTTCAGTGGCGATCCAGACGATATGCCAGATCTCGTTGATGGTTTCTATAATTGGGGTGTCGCGGTATCACCAACCGAAAGGCTAATTACCTTAGCTAACGGAAATACCATTACGCTATCGATTGACGACAATAACGACAAACCCCTACAGCAGTATCAAGGTGAACAGCCTCATGTTGGTTATGGGATTGGTGATACTGATGGTAAAGGTATGAACATGCAGGAGACCTTGATCATCGACTTTACCAACAACCCACTTGATGTTGTTCATTTTGGATTAGATGGGTTGGGCGGAGAGTTCAATACGAATAGCAGTGTACATATTGAAGTGATTTATACCTTTGCTGACGGGACAACAGCTAGTGAGCAATACCAAAAAGATGAAGGCGATACAGGCAACCAACAGATCTTGTACGAGTTCAGCTACTCGTCACCAAGTAATCCGATTGTTGGTATGGAGCTTTCATCTTCCGGTGGTAATTGGGAGTTGCGTTACGTACAAGGTAATGAAGCTGTAACCGATGACCCTCAATTTGACTATGTCGCAGTAGATTCAAATGGCGCTGAAAGTACAGTCGAAACGGTGACGGTTGATATTGAAGAACCACAACAATATAACGTGACTAGTGCTGCGAGTAACGAGCCTTTATTTGCGGGCTCTGGGAATGATCTGCTTATTGGTGATAGCGATGACAATATTTTCACCTGGTTAGACTCTGCACTCGATAATGGTACAGACATCATTAAAGACTTTGAGCTTTATACCAATGGCTCTGGTGATTTGATCGACCTAAATGATCTGATTGAAGATCCACAAGACGAAACTCAAATGGCCGAGCTTCTTGATATGATCGAAGTGTCGGTCGATGGCGAAGACATCGCTTTGTCTATTCCAATCAATGGTGGAGACGACGTTCAAACAATCGTGATAGAAGGGATCACTACGGAAATGGGTGCTTCAGTTGACCTTGGTAATGATCTCGCAATATTGGGAGAGCTTATTAAAAACGATGCAGCTTAATAGGCATCGTGGAATGCTCCATAGCTTGACGTAATGAAAGCTCTCGGTTTCGGGGGCTTTTTGCGCTCAGGAGTAGCCGAAGAAAAATTACCTGAATCATAGGCAAAAAAAAGGTTCATCGCGGCTTTCCGGGGAAAGCCGCTTTTATCTTCAAGAAGAAGT
>NZ_JBFSVE010000093.1:0-6733 GCF_041467715.1 Vibrio sp. 10N.247.311.14 | reverse complement strand
CCGACTGGGTAAACAGCGATTCTTGACGATAAAGTGGCATCGCGTATTGGTATTTTCCAAGAATGATGTTGGTCAGCAAACTTTCTGTGGCGAAGCTTTTAGGGATGAGGCTCTGAGGGGATGGCTTCTGAACGATTCGGCTGCTGTCGCCTGTTTTCTCGCACTGACGACAAGCATATTTAGGTTATCAAGCTGTCCGTTCTTAATCATAGTCCAAAGATCTACCCCTGCAAAAGTAGCTTTTGCTCCTTCATCAGATTTCCACCCTAGGCACTGGTGCATTTTACCTTTCACTCTACGGTGACTTTGTTCAGATACATTACCTGAAGCACTTCAATTAGATTGAGCATCTTCCCCGTTAACCAAAGGCTGACGTTGATATTATGTAACGCTAATGCGTTAGCACCACTCTTATCTATCACGACCTTTTCGGGCAAGCCATTATGGCTAATTGCCTGGTGAAGAAGGCGCGAGCTGCCTTCTCGTCACGGTATTCGCACAGTAAAAAATCAATCACATTACCGCATTTATCAACGGCTCGGTAATAATACTTCCACTGGCCTTTGACGTTAATGTAAGTCTCATCCATCCGCTACGAAGTAGCGACAGGCTTCTTTCTTCGGTGTGCTCTGTGCTCCAATAGTGGGGCGTATTTGATAACCCACCGATTGATGGTTGAGTGATCAACATCGATACCTCGCTCATTGAGTATCTCTTCGGTTTCACGGTAGATCAGCTTATAAGAAACGTAATAACGAACAGCCGGAAGAATGATGTCGGAAGGAAAGTGGCGCCTGTAAATTTGATGGCCATAGCGTCGGCAGTGGTGAATTTTGATGAAGAGTTTAACCTATCACCACTGTTTACGACAGAACCTGTAATTGTAATATTGTCCACCTTTTCTGATTTTTAAGTCTAATATTAGAAGATTGATTTTGGTATTCAAAGCGTGATAGCAATGTTCTTTACTTTCGATATTGAAGAGGTAAGTGATGACAAAAGCATTTTTGGTTTTGATCGGAGTTGTACTTTTCGGTTGTCGTGATGATTCTACTGAGTTCAGCTTTACCCCTGCTCCTGAAGAGGAATCACCTCAACCCATTACTTTTGAGGCTCAAATAGGTGAAGTGACTATACAAGGCCTCAAAGAACCAATAATCACAGTCGCCCCTTCACTTTCTGCGACTGAAGACGGTACCTCACTGGTTACAATAGAAACGTTCAAAGGGATACCTTATGCTTACTCGGGCGATAGTAGCGAAGGTGATTTTTTCTTCGGTGCGCCTGACCGTTTTGAACACAGTGTGATGCTGCCTCTAGCACAAGCGGTAACCGAAAATAATTCGTATACAGACTTTGGGAATATATGCCCTCAGTTTGGCTCAACAGAATTGTACTCAGAGACCTGCCTTTACTTGAACGTATGGAGACCTAATAATGCGACTTCAGGTGATTTATTACCTGTGTATGTTTATATCCATAGTGGTTCGTTTGAAACGGGATCTGGACACCTGCCCAATATAATTCCAGATGTCGCCGTTGCACAAAGTACAATGAGTGATAACCCCTTTATCGCTGTTACTTTTAACTACCGTCTTGGTTTATTGGGAAAACGGTGGGTTGAAGATGCAGGTCAAACGAAAGGGGGCAACTTTGCGGTTGGTGATCAAAAGCGAGCTCTAGAGTGGGTTAGCCAACATATCGAAGACTTTGGCGGAGATAGTACAAACGTCACTGTATTTGGGCAAGGTGCTGGTGCGACATCAATTAATGCGCTTCAGCAAACAACCAGTGGAGAGCGCGATCCTGAAGATGATATTGCCGGTAATTTCTTTAGCAGAGCGATTATGCAAAGTTTACCGCTCGGACTTTCATTTGAATCATACGCTGCAGCGAAAGACCAATACGACACTTTAGAAACTGCAATGGCAACGCTGTATCCTGATTTAAGTATTAACCAATTGACGGTTGATCAGATTTTAGAACTACAAAAACAAGTAAAAGCAGAAATAACGGGACGCTTGTTTGGTTTACCTGACCAAACCATCGAAAGTATGGTCAGTGACATCTTGGGCTGGATTGAAGATGGCGATAGCACGGAATCGATTGTGGCGAAGCTTACTTTGAAATACGCATCGGATATTGCAGCAATCGAACCGCGAGCGAAATTACTTCCCTTTTCACCCTACATTGAGTCCCATCGTGAGTGCATAAAGACATTCCTTGGGGTTTGCACAGAATATGAGGAATACCCAGGCTATCACGTAACAAGCCTCGCTCATGAAGCTCCTTTAACCGTCCCTTCTATTATAGGATTTAATAACAATGAAACGGATAGTTATATAGCGGAGTTAAAGTTACTATTCTTGATTAATATAGAATTATTACCGGGTATTAAATTACTTGATGTTGTCCTATTTTTAATAGGAGATAGTGATGATATTCGTGATTTGCCACAAATAGCAGATATACCTGCGTACACGTTAATATCATCAATCCTATATGTAGATCGGTTGACCGACACGCCTTTACGCTTTGATGATTTCTCACCATCGGAAAATCCTACCACTTTAGATGGGGTATCAGAAGAGATAAGAAAGTTTAATCAATTAAATAATCAATTGATATATAAATGTGCTATTCGTGATTACGCAAAAGAAGTCGATCATGACATCACTCCTATCATTTATCATTTTGACTATGTCGCAAGTTTTAATAACCAGCTGATTGAAGACTCTATTTTTGACACAATAGGTAATTTGGCTTGCTTCGGTGGAAAAGCCTGTAACCAAGCTGAAATTCCTTTTGTATTTAATCGATTATATAACCAAAGCGGATCGAAGATAGCGCCTGATGAAGGTGACCTTCTTCTTATGGGAGAAGTATCGAGTTTGTGGTTTAGCGATGAATTATTCAACCCTGAATATCGATACCAAGAAGATACAGATAACATATTGGTGATAGTTAATAATGCCACGGATGATGGTGGCGAAATAAACAAGAATATTACAGCGTGGGATGCTACGATAAATATGGGTATTGATGCTAGCACATCACAAGGTATTTGTGATGCTATTTACTAAGTCGTCTTTTATTACAGTGAGGTAGGAATGATGCTACATATGCTAAATAGAGTTTGTTGGATAGAGATGAAAGTAAATCATCGAAATTTTTTTTTATTTTATTTCGTAGATCTTGGTGCGTAAGTTTATTTTCTTTTATTTTGATACTCTCTAATATTGCTAATGCAAAAGAAGCTTCGATTTTTGAGCAGTATGGCATACCGGAACACCTACCTAAGTATGGTATTAGTACTTTATCTCAAGGTGATCATATTGTTGAGCACGTTCGTAAAGTCACTTCAATTAATGAGGAGGCTTCATCTTCATCTTTTTATTTAGTGCAAACAACAGATTTAAAGGGAAATATTGATTTGAGGATTAAATATTTTCAGGATCAAATTTCTCAAATCGATGGTGAACCTTCACTCTCAGAAGATGGTGGAGCGATAGACTCCATTGAATATTTGACCAAAACAGAATATCGACTTCGCGCCTACTCAGATAGTTACGATCGGTCTTCGGTTACCGTTGAAGAATTAGATGAACGTCGTGCAATTGTACGTTTTAACTATTCTAAGTATCAACTACCTCAAGATGTCGCCTATTTTCGTTTCATGCGAGTTGAGATAAGTGTTGAAGATCGCAAGCCTGTTAAAATGGTGATCACTAATTCGCAACCATTTACCTATGGTACTTATAGAATTGAGGATTATAGACAAGAAATCTTAATCAGTGAGCGTTACAATGGTCAATTTTACGTTAAAAGCAAAACCATTGTGGCAAACGGAGTAACTAGAAAAAAAGAAAAGCTTACTCTGTCATTGCTCATGACTCCCGTCGCTTTTTATGACGATGTAGATGGTGTCGAAGTTCTAGATAGTGAAAAGCTTGAAGAAGCATCAGATCCTCGTATTCGAGAAGAAAAGGTCGAGGTCAGTAGTTTTTTCCCACTGATGGGAGACTTAGTCCGTAGACAAGGTATTGATATTCCTCTTCCATACGGTTTTTCTGTCGCTTATCGCAATCAAGATATGGATCTTGGCTTTCAATCTTTTAATTTAGGTCTCGGAGCATTAGGCCTTCAGAATTTAGATAAGGACTTTGAACCGACAGAGACCTTCGCCAAAGTTAATGCTGAGAGTTTTAGTATAAGGGGAGATGTCTATATTTTGCCTTTCTGGAATGTTTACGCTTTAGCTGGAAAGATTAAAGTTAAGGCAACCATTGATGCGCAATATACATCGGAGAGTTTAAACGAAGTTAAAGATAGTTTAAACGGCATCGATCCTGGATTAGGTGATGCCTTATGTAGTGCGCTAAGCAATGAAGGACTCCCTCTGTGTAGCCCTGGTCGATTGAAGCTTCCTTTAAGTCTTGACTATGATCTGTTAGGTGTGGGTACTACACTAGCCGTCGGGTATAAAGAATTTTTCGCCACGCTTAATATGACCGCATCTCAAACACGATTAGAGGGCTCTTCGAGCTGGGGTGATACTCTGTTTGTTGCTCAACCAATGGTTGGTTATCAGCTTGTTGATTATAGAGCTCAGTTATTAATTGGTGCTGAATATCAAGGCTTAGATTCTACGTTATCCGGTAATCTAGGTTATGTAGATGCGTTACAAGGTGAGTTCACTTATGACGTTGATGTTTCTCTAAATCAATGGGCTTATTTGATTGGTTTTAATAAGCAAATAGGTAAACACTATAATATCACAGCCCTTTATAATAAAGGTGAAACAAGAGAAGCATATACAGTTAGTTTGGGCTATCGATGGTAAATGATTGTGTTAATACTAAGCTGAAATATGGGGAGTATCCGTAGCTCAATTTATTTAACATTAATCTAACAATGTGGCCATGAAACATCTTAGTTTCTTATGGCCATTTTTTTGTTCGGGTAGCATTCTGATTTAAAGGCTCTCCGCCACTTGAAACGCAACACCTCACCCGCGAGAAGAGATGCATCAAGCACTTGCGTATTTTCATCCAAGCACATCGAAGTTGATTATAATCGAACAAGAAGGACAGTGCTCTTGGATATCTAAGCCCAGTTAACTTTAAAAAACAATATGTCGCTTATGCGTATTTCGGTGATTGCGATCGGCTGTTTCCCCCCGTGTCAGCATAGTTGTCGTCTAGATTTTTAAGGGGCGTTGTTAATGATCAAATCAGCTTGAAGATCAACGACACCATATGTAGCTAGCCGTTAGCTTCTAACGGGCATACCTAGTCCTATGACTTTGTTAATCGCTTTGACATTCGCCATGATTTCGCCCACTTGAGCGTTGTAACATCTCAAGCTCAATTTATCGCTTGTTAGTCCTTTATATCGGGACATAGCAGTCTCAGATATTGAACGATAGTGATAACCAGACTCTGTTTTCCATTCCGATATTGTTCCATCTCTCAGAGCCATTACCGCTTTGTTTCTGGGATGACCGTCTTCCCAAAGAGCTGCATTCTTTCGAGGCGGTATTAACGGAGTACAGCCTTTATTTTTCAGAGTCTCGTGGCAATTTTTTGTGTCATATGCTCCATCGGCGGATACGGCAGCGACCTTTCTACGTAGTGGGTTGAGTAACGTCGGTAACACTTCACTATCGCCTACATTTACAAGACTGACTTCCGCACTAATCGCTTCGTGAGTATCCACATCCACAGCTAAGTGCAGTTTGCGCCATGTCCTACGTTTTTCTGTACCATGCTTTTTCACTTTCCACTCCCCCTCACCAAAGACTTTGAGGCCAGTAGAATCAATGGCTATATGGCGAATAGCCCCTCTCGATTTATTGCGATATTTGACCTGAACTGTCTTCGAGCGTTTACTGATACAGGTGTAGTCAGGGGACGTTAGTGGAACATCTAATAGCTCAAAGATAGAGTCGATAAAGCCTTGAAGAGCACGTAAAGGAAGAGAGAAGATGCCCTTAATCATCAAGGCGGTTTCAACCGCTGTATCAGAGTACTGAAAGCCTCTCCCACGCTTACCATGATGAGTTTTGCATCGCCATGCATCTACGGCTGAATCATCTATCCAGAATGTAACCGAACCACGTTTACAAAGAGCCTTATTGTACTCCGTCCAGTTAGTTATCTTCTTGTTTGCTTTACCCATATCACCACCATTCCAATCGTTTCAAATGATCAGATCACAGGACTTGGAAAAGGTTCAACTAATTTAGGCAACAACGCCAGCGTAAAGCGTTGATCTTCGAGTATGTTGGCTTGATTGGTGTGTTTGTCGGTTATGGTTTGGTGCAAAGCGCGGCGGCACTTTACGTGATCGATCACCTGTTCTTTGCATTGGCGCTGGCGATCAAAACTTACTTCCAGAAAATCGCAGACCCGCAGACATGGCATCAACTGCTGGTGTCTCTTTCACCATCAATCATATTGCAGCGGTCGTTATTCCAGTGGTGTTTGGTGTGATTTGGTTGTCTTCTCCTGCAACGGTTTTCTATATTGGTGCAGTGATGGCCGTGGTTTCTCTAGCGCTATCTTTAAACATTCCGAAGAAACCTGAAGAGGGCAACGAAGTGCGAATGTTTAGCTGGCGCTAATGTTGGTCTCGATATTATGAAATAAGCAAAAAGCTCCAATAGTGATATTGGAGCTTTTTGTTGTGCGCCGAGCATGGCGTTGATCTAGGAGGTGAAAGTCCTCTACGG
>NZ_JBFSVE010000092.1:0-7216 GCF_041467715.1 Vibrio sp. 10N.247.311.14 | reverse complement strand
AAGGGTATGAACTCGCTAAGTCTCTTGATTAACCAGACTTGTGATCAAGAGACAGGCACAGAGGCAGCCTTTCAATCAAACAAAGCGAGTGAGATTAAACCGAGAATGGGTACTTAATCGCTTCGTGGCATTCGTAACCTTCAACCCAGAAGTCATCCATCGTTACCCATGTTTCCAAATCTTCTAGAGACTTAATCTGAGGATTGATATGGAATGTTGGGCCAGCTAACGGCTCACGCTTTAACTGGATATCACGCATAGGTGCAAGTTGATCTTCGTAAATATGAGCATTTACTAGCTTATGGTAAGCCACGCCAGCTTTCTTACCCGTGATTTGCGCCATGATAGCTAGGAAGACATACACTTGAACCATGTTGAAGTTCAGGCCTAGGGGTACATCGCAAGAGCGCTGAGTGCTGTTTAGGTACAGAGTATCACCAAGTAGTGAGAAGTGATGGCTGTACATACACGGACGCAAACATCCCATGTGGAACTCACCTGGGTTGTAGAAGTTTAAGATCTCGCCGCGGTCATCAATACCGTTAGTTAGATCATCAACAATCTTCTTCAGTTGGTCGATATGACCGCCGTCAGGTTTTGCCCATGCACGTCCTTGAACGCCATAAACACGGCCCATGTCATCTTCACCCTTGCGGTAAGGGTTATTCAGCCATGCTTCATTCAGGTTAGAATTCGCATCCCAAGTTTTAGTCCCTAGCTTACGAAAATCTTCAGCATTGTCGTAACCACGGATATAGCCAAGCAGCTCAGCAACTGCGGCTTTCCAAAAACTCTTACGCGTTGTTACCAGTGGGAATTGGTTATTACCAACATCATATTCAAGGTCAGCATTGATCACGGTTAGGCAACGCTTGCCCGTGCGTTCATTTTCAATCCAAGTACCGTCATCAACGATACGCTGACAGAGATCTAAATACTGTTTCACACCAATTCCTTACTTCGTTTGTTGTGGTAATTCGTCTTTGTAGTGACCACGCTTGTATGCCCACACCATCATCAGCACACCGATGATAACCATTGGCAGTGACAAAATTTGTCCCATAGAGATAAATCCACCGAACAAACCTAGGTGAGCATCAGGTTCACGTACGTATTCTACTAAGAAGCGGAATGTACCATATCCAGCTAGGAATAACCCTGATACAGAACCAAGAGGACGCGGCTTTTTGATAAACCAGTTCAAGATGAAGAACAGCACGATACCTTCAAGCGCCATCTCGTAAAGTTGAGATGGGTGACGAGGAAGTGGACCACCGTTAGGGAACACAATCGCCCATGGCACATCAGTCACACGGCCCCAAAGCTCGCTGTTCATGAAGTTACCTAGACGGCCCATACCTAAACCAAATGGGACGAGTGGTGCAATCATGTCTGCCACGCCAAAGAAGGTGCGACCATTCTTTTTCGCATACCAGAACATTGCGGTGATAACACCCAGCAAGCCACCGTGGAAAGACATACCGCCAGTCCATACCTTAAATAGGTACAGTGGGTCTGCTAGGAAAAGGTCAAAGTTGTAGAAAAGTACGTAGCCAATACGACCACCCAACACCACACCTAGAAAGCCAGCAAACAGTAAGTCTGATACTTGCTCTCGAGTCCAACCACTACCCGGTTGATCAGCTCGGCGATTTGCTAACCAAAGAGCAAACATAAAACCGACAAGGTACATTAGGCCGTACCAACGAACTGAGATTGGTCCTAGTTCAATAAGAACAGGATCGATATTTGGGAATTCGATAAAACCCTGAGACATACTTGGCTCTCTATCTAAATTGATTAACGGTTAGCTCAATGACTAACAGAAAAGACACTACAGCAGCATTGTGGCTGCTATAAACATTAAAAATACCGCAAAGAATTTCTTCAGCACAGGGGTTGGCAATTGAGTGGCCAGTTTCGCACCCACTCGAGTGGTCAAAACTGAGGTACAAGATATCGCGATCAAAGCCGGTAGATAAACATAACCCAAGCTATACGCAGGAAGATCATCGACAGAAGATCCATGCCAAATGAAACCTAGCATTCCCGAAATCGCGATAACACAACCGCATACCGAAGATGAGCCGACGGCTTTACGCATTTCCACACCGTGATGGTTAAGGAAAGGTACCGATAAAGACCCACCGCCAATGCCCGCTAAGCTTGATACCAAACCAATCCCGCCGCCACACAACACGGTTTTAGCTGAACCCGGCATCGATTTTTGGCTCTTGGAGCGAATCGACAATAGCATTTGCAACGCCAACACCAAAACAATCACACCAAAGACTTTTGGTAAGTATTGAGCTGGAATTACATCGGCCACGAAAGAGCCGAGGAAGCCACCTATCACCACACCTGGCATCAACCATTTAACGACAAACATCTCTACGTTACCCAACTTTAGATGGTTAATCGCAGACGATCCCGACGTAACGATGATGGTTGATAGCGAAGTAGCCAATGCCATTTGCATCGCAAACTCTTGGGGGATACCCGCTTTAGGAAGCAAAAACAGTAAGGCAGGAACAACCAGCAAACCACCACCAATGCCTAGCAAGCCTGCTAAAACACCAACAATAGCACCAAGGCCCGCTAACAAGCCTATCAGTTCATATGACACGTTAAATCCTATTTTTTACCTGCTCGAATGAAGCCTGTAAATTCACGCTCTTCGAAATAGTTCAGCATCATACTATAGATGTCACTACCATACGGTTTTGAAAGTGCCTCATTTGCCAAATCCTGTAATTCAGCCAAGTTCGATTGACGAATCAAATATTTGGTTCTTGCGACATTCGAGGTATTCATACTTAACGTCTCATACCCCAATCCAATCAATAGCAGCGCGCCCATCGGGTCACCGGCTAACTCGCCACAAATACAAACAGGTAATTGATATTGCTTACAAGTATCATGAATTTGTTTTAATGCCATGATCACCGCAGGGTGCATTGATTCATAGACATCGGATACTCGTGAATTGTTCCGATCAACCGCTAATAAATATTGGGTTAAGTCGTTGGTACCGACTGAAACAAAGTCGACCTTATGCGCAATCAGCGGCAGTATGTACAGCATGGATGGCACTTCAATCATGATACCAACGCGAGGCATACGCACTCGGTTATCAAGCTCATGCACTTCATCATACGCTTGTTCAATCAACTGTAGCGCGTCATCCAACTCCTGTGCACCAGAGATCATCGGCAGCAAAATACTCAAGTTATGGCTTTCACAGCTCGCACGTAGCATGGCACGTAACTGAATAATAAAGATGTCAGGATGATCGAGCGTAAACCGAATACCACGCCAACCAAGGAATGGATTGTCCTCTTCGATAGGAAAATACGGTAAGGCCTTATCACCACCGATATCGAGTGTACGCATCACCACTTGTTTCTCTGGGTAGCTTGCCAGTACAGAACGATACTGCTTGAATTGTTCATCCTCTGACGGGAACCTTTGCTGCAACAAGAAAGAAATTTCAGTTCGATACAGCCCTACGCCATCAACGCCTTGGTTGATAGCGATGTTAGTGTCTGCACTTAAACCCGCATTAAGCAGAATCTCGACTTGCTTGTTGTCTTGCGTTTTTGCCGGTAGGTACAGCTCGCGATTGACCATAGAGGAGAGCTCACTCTCTTCTAGAATCAGCCCTCGATACTCTTTGAGCAGGCTTTTAGTCGGCTCAATAAAGATCTCACCGCTATACCCATCAACAATCGCTCGCTTGCCATTAGCTTGAGCTAGGTTGAGGTTTACCCCCATGACGGAAGGTATGCCAAGCGCTCGAGATAAAATCGCTGCGTGCGAGTTCGCCGCCCCTTCCAAGGAAATCACCGCTAAGAGCTTTTCTTTGGGAATAGACGCTAATACCGAAGCGGTTAACTCACGAACCACTAGGATAATTGGCTTATCTAACGTGCGAAGTTCATGTTCAGAGTTGTGGAGGAAATAGAGCAGCCTTTGTCCGAGCTCTCGGATGTCTTGTGCTCTCTCACGAAGATACACGTCCGACATACGAGCAAAGCGATTAGAATAACTCTCTACAACCTGTCTTAGTGCCCAATCGGCTTTATCGCCTTTCTGGATTTGGCTTTTTAGATCCTTACGCAGCATAGGATCGTTGAGTAAGTGAGTAAACAGGTCAAAGATCGCCAACGCATCTTTATTGATTTCGCTATCTAAGCGCTTTCGCATGCGCTTAAAGTCATTGAGGGCGTTTTCAACCGCTACCGCCAACAACTCATGCTCTCTCTCTATATTGAGCGTCGAAGCAGGATAAACATCGGTGAGTTCAGGCTGAGTGTTGTCCCACCATAAGTCACCAATCGCCACGCCCGATGAAGCTGCAATACCTTTAGTAGCCGGTAGCTTCTGTTGCTCTAACAGCCAATGGCCTTGAGTTTGGGCGTGCGCCACAATAACGGCAAGTTGTGCAGAGAGCGTGACAAGGAAGGATTCTTCCATCTCACTAAATAAACGTGGTGTCTTCTGTTGAATGACCAATACACCGAGCACTTGCTTGCGGTGGATAATCGGAGTACCGAGAAAAGAGTGATAGACGTTTTCTCCAAGCTCTGGAAAAAACTTATAAGCAGGGTGAGCAGACGCTTGTGCAAGGTTGATAGGTTCAGCACTTCTTTTAACAAGGCCAACCAGACCTTCGTCAAAACCAATGTGAATGCTATTGCCTTTGAAGATCAGGCCTTGAGTTGCCATCAACTCAAGGCGCTGCATATCATTATTTGCCAAATACACGGTGCAACATTCCGTCTGCATCGCACTGCATGTCTCTTTAACCAAAATATCAAGAGCCGTCGACACATCTTCAACTCTTGATACGTGTTCAACTATTTCCCTTAGTTGACTGAGCATGCTTAACCTCTACGCAATTTGCGCTTTCCTTTTATTTTTCGCTCTTTAAAAGGCATTGCTAAAGATGCGAACTCTTTCATCGCTCGACGGTAAACATCTCGCTTGAAAGAAACAACTTGTCGAACTGGGTACCAGTAACTCACCCAACGCCAACCATCAAACTCAGGTGTACTTCCACGCTGCATATTGATATGCGATTCATCGCAATCTAAGCGCAAAAGGAACCACTTCTGTTTTTGTCCAATACAGACAGGTTTAGAATCCCACCGAACCAGTCGTTTGGGTAGCTTGTAGCGTAACCAATGACGACTTGTCGCGACGATCTTTACATCCTTTTTAGTAAGGCCAACCTCTTCATACAACTCGCGGTACATTGCCTGTTCCGGAGTCTCACCTTCATCTATTCCCCCTTGAGGGAATTGCCATGAATGTTGCCCGTATCGTTTAGCCCAGAAGACCTGACCATGGTTGTTACAGATTACAATACCAACATTTAATCGGTAACCATCGCCATCTATCACTGGCCAACCTCTATCTAAATTTTTAATTACTCTGATTTTTCCACATATCCCCAATCGGAGCAAACTTAGTGACGTGATAAGCGCTATATTTATGAATAATAACTAGGAATATGGATAAGTTTTGCTCAAATTCTAGTTACCCACACAATAGTGAGACATAGACCACATTTATTCACCTTTTCTGTGAATAACTATGTGAAGAATTACCCGCAATCGTTTTTTTTAATCCATAGATTCATCAACACCAAAAACAACAAATCAGTCAAAACAATTTTATTATTATATAAATCAGTAAATTAAAATAACATTCTAGTTTTAAAAAACATTAGAAATGTAAAAGATCTTTCAGAAACCTAACATGGTCAAAGATCAACCACTCCGATGTTTATCCACACTACTAAGTGAAAGATTCATTTTGAACCCCATTTGGCAAGCATTTTATCCACCATAAACCCCTGTTTATTTATCCACTAAATTAATATTTCAATTAATTACCTTTATGTCCTGTGGATAACCCTGAGTTTGATCCCTTTTCTCGCAAGGAGATCATTTCTTAACCAGTCGTCATTTGGTGATAACTTCTGATAAAATCATTTTTTTGATCATGCCTTTTATTATGAAACCAGAACCACAAACACAACAAGAGCTGTTAGAGCGCGCGTATGCCATCGCCGGAATGACCTTTAAAGAGCTCGCTGACGAAGCTGAGATGGTGATGCCAAACGACCTTAAGCGTGATAAAGGCTGGGTTGGGCAGCTATTGGAATGGCACTTGGGTGCACCTGCAGGCAGTAAGCCAGAACAAGATTTTGCCAAGCTCGGTATCGAGCTAAAAAGCATTCCGATTAGCTACTCTGGCAAGCCACTCGAAACCACCTTTGTGTGTGTTGCTCCTTTGATGGGTGTGCAAGGCATAACTTGGGAAACCAGCCACGTTCGAAACAAGCTGTCTAAGGTGTTGTGGATCCCTGTCGAGGGAGAAAGAGAGATCCCGCTAGCAGAGAGGCATGTAGGATCCCCATTATTATGGACACCTAGCCAAGCTGAAGACGAACTCTTGAAGCGAGATTGGGAAGAACTGATGGAGTTGATCGTTTTAGGCAATGTTGAACAGATAACAGCAAGACACGGTGAAGCACTGCATTTACGTCCGAAGGCTGCTAACAGTCGTGTGTTAACGGAAGCTTACGGTGCAAGCGGAAAACCTATCAAAACTAAACCACGTGGTTTCTATCTGCGAACTCAATTCACCCATAAATTACTGACAACACATTACGCATAGATCGTTTAATCGAGCCTCGATAGCCAAAACTATCAGTGCGTTAAAAAACAGTCTGGAATTAGAATCAATATCTCGCTACCAACGCCTCTTAATGAGGTTTGAGCGCCAGTTCAATATCACAGTAGCTTTGGCTTGGCTCATTACCAAACTCATCATAGGCGTTGTGTAAGCGAAGATACGCCTTTTCAAAGCCGAGCCGGAGTAACTCCTCTTTCACTTGATCCAAGGATCCAAAGTGAAGCGGCTCGCCGTCTTGCTTTACCGGTTCTAGCTTATGTTTGTACTCCACCGCCAATAGATATTCTGAAATATCAGAACAACCAATAACGTACACTTTGGGTGTTTGATAAGAGTCTTTGTGCTCTCCATGTAACCACATGTCTAACTGATGCTTTTGCATAACCGGCCTCCCTTGCTCTCTATAGCTTAGTAGAACTCTATTTCTTTACTAGGGCACGTTGATTTTTCTCGATTAAATCGAGTAGGAGGAGGCCTCACGGCCTCCGTCCTCTCACACCACCGTACAAGC
>NZ_JBFSVE010000091.1:0-7485 GCF_041467715.1 Vibrio sp. 10N.247.311.14 | reverse complement strand
CCCGTCGCTGAAATCGGTTTTGAGTTGTGATGCCACAGATAATCACCTCTTTTATTCGGTTTTGAGGCTCACTAGCTCAACCAGAACCGTCGCTGAAATCGGTTTTGAGTTGTGATGCCACAGATAATCACCTCTTTTATTTGGTTTTGAGGCTCACACACCCATCTTATACCCGGGCAAACACCATATTTAAGAGTCATTTTTTCTCTATCAACAGGGGTGGGCGACGCAATGTACATTATAAAGTGAAAACATGATTACCAATCAATTTGGTCAGTTTAGATAACCAGATCTATTAAATTGCGAGGATTCTCTACATCTCACCTCTGTGATTAGGTTTTGAGGCTCACCAACTCAACCAGAACCGTCGCTGAAATCGGTTTTGAGCTGTGATACCACAGATAATCACCTCTTTTATTCGGTTTAGAGGCTCACACACCCATCGTATACCCGGGCAAACACCATATTAAGAGTCATTTCTCTATCAACAAGGGTGGGCGACGCAATGTACATTATAAATGTAAAAACATGATTACCAATCAATTTGGTCAGTTTAGATAACCAGATGTGATTAGGTTTAGAGGCTCACACGCCCATCTTATACCCGGGCAAACACCATATTTAAGAGTCATTTTTTCTCTATCAACAGGGGTGGGCGACGCAATGTACATTATAAAATGAAAACTTGATTACCAATCAATTTGGTCAGTTTACATAACCAGATCTATTAAATTGAGTGGATTCTCTACATCTCACCTCTGTGATTAGGTTTTGAGGCTCACCAGCTCAACCAGAACCGACGAAGAAATCGGTTTTCGGTTGAAAGGCCACAGAAATTATCCTTCGGTTTGACTTGTTACGAAGCCTTGATCCTAGTAGCGCTAGATCATCGTGACTGGACCATGCACAAAGCCCGATGTCGACATATCCAAGCGATGCACCACCTGAATATCTGAAAAATCCACGACTAGGCGACTCCACATACTGTCGTAATGCTCTGGTAACCTCCCAGGAACTGAAAGTAAGCCAGCAGGTTTATTTACCACAAGAATATCGTCATCTTGATAAACAATATCAATCCAGGGGTCACGCGGTGGTGCGTAATGTTCTAACGCCATTCTAGCCTCTAGTTACTGTTAAATAATAACTTATGGTCAAGTTGTTTATTAAAAAATACAATTTAAGTCTTTTTTGTACATAAAAGTTGACGACCTTACAAAACATGGTATTGATAGGGGAACGGAAAATAAGAAGTCAGCATCAAAGGAAAAATGATGGAAAGTACGGTTAAAACTACAACAACAAAAGCACCAACCTCTGCTCCCCTATCAACGTTAATTCGGTCTCTTGGCCCAGGTATTATGATGGCAGCAGCTGCTGTAGGTGGTTCTCACTTAGTCGCCTCAACCAAGGCGGGTGCGATTTATGGTTGGCAGCTTGCCGCTCTCATTATCCTCGTTAACGTATTTAAATATCCATTCTTCAGAGCCGGCATCCAATACACGCTAGGAACGGGTCAAAGCTTGGTGGAAGGTTACTCTAACCTAGGTCGCCCTTACCTTGTGATCTTTTCTATTTTGAGTGCTATTTCAGCCGTTGTGAATACCGCAGCCTTACTGTTATTCAGTGCAAGCTTACTTAGCTACTTTGTTCCTTTTGATTTGGCCACCAGCACATTGTGCATGATCGTTTTAGCGACCTGTTTGATCATTCTATTCGCCGGCCATTATCGCGCTCTCGACACGCTATCTAAAGCGATCATGGCGATCTTAACCATCACAACCTTAGCTGCAGTCGCCATTGCTATCGGCTCTCCAGTCGAACCTGATGCTGCTTTTGTTCCACCGTCGCCTTGGTCATTGGCTGCTATTGGTTTTATCGTGGTGACCATGGGTTGGATGCCTGCGCCTATCGAAATATCAAGCATCACCTCTATGTGGCTAAAAAGCCAAAAAGAGAAGCAGGAAGTGACCGCACAATCAGCGCTGTTCGACTTTAACGTTGGCTACATTGGTACGGCGCTGCTTGCTTTAGTATTCGTTGCGTTAGGCGCGCTAGTACTTCACGGTTCGGGAGTTGAACTGTCTCGCTCCGGTGTTGGCTTTACTCATCAATTGGTCGGCATCTACGCTTCGACAATTGGTGAATGGTCTCGCCCGTTAATCGCTCTTATCGCTTTCTTCTGTATCTTTGGTAGCACCATTACCGTTATCGATGGCTACTCACGCGTGCTTGCTGAATCACAACGTCTATTATTCAAAAAAGATTCAAGCCCAAGAATGCTGCAAGGCTGGATAATCATTGTCTCTATCGCGGCACTCGCGATTGTGATGTTCTTTAGCGCAGCACTGATGCCTATGCTCGATTTCGCAATGGTACTCGCGTTTGCAACAACGCCATTCTTCGCTCTGCTTAATTTCATCTTGGTCAACAAAGCTAAGCTTCCAGAAGCGCTAGCCATTGGCAGCAAACTAAAATGGTTGTCTGTAGCAGGTCTTGTTTACCTATTTGGTTTCCTAGCGGTATTTGTTTGGTGGAAGTGGTTAATGTAACCAGCTACTTGAATTGTTAATTAAGCTACAGATACAAATAAGGCCTTCATAATGAAGGCCTTATTTCGTTGAAGCATTTCGCTAATTCAAAACTAGTTGTGAGAAACCACAATCAAGCGTAATGAATCTAGCTGAACCTGAGCTTTGCTGATGTAACCGGTCAGTTCATTGATTTGAGCTTCGATTACCTCTAGCTCTTCATCACGAATATTAGGATTCACGGCTTTAAGCGCTTGTAGACGCTCTAATTCACCGTTCAGGTTAGTCTGCATATCTCGTTGAGCTTGTTCACGCACTTCTTCCACTTTAGGAAGTACGTGCGTCTCACCCGCTTCGATTAGCTTGTGAATTTCACCTTGTACCGAGTTAACTAGCTTGCTCGCTAGGTGACGGTTTACAGGGCTTAATTGACGGTTAAAGCTGTCGAACTCAACCTGAGCTGATAAGTCATTACCACGGCCATCCATCATCAAACGAATTGGCGTCTTAGGCAAGAACTGGCTGATACCGCTGCGTTTCGGCGCTTGCGCATCCACAAGGTAAACCAGCTCAAGCAGGATAGTACCCACTGGCAGCGCTTTGTTTTTCAGTAGTGATACCGCTGATGCACCAACACCTTCACTCAGTAGCAGATCGATACCGCCCTGAATCATTGGGTGTTCCCAGCTAATGAAGTTCATGTCTTCACGAGAAAGCGCAGTATCACGATCAAATGTGATGGTTGCGCCTTCGTATGGTAAGCCTGGGTAGCTTGGCACCATCATGTGCTCAGACGGCGTTACAACCAGAGCATTCTCACCCTTGTCGTCTTGGTTCAAGCCAATCGTATCGAACAGGCTTAGTGCAAACGTTACTAGGTTAGTGTCGCCGTCAGTCGAGGCAATCTTCTCTGCAATTTCATGCGCTTTGTCGCCGCCGTTTGAGTGCATTTCTAATAGGCGATCACGGCCTTTTTCTAGATCTGATTTCAGGCTTTGATTTAGCTTGGCAGACTCTTCAATCACTTCATCAAGTTGCTCAGTGTTACCAGAAGCCAGCATCTCGATAAGAACATCTGAGTACTTATCGTAAACCGTGCGACCCGTTGGACAAGTTTCCGCAAATGCATTCAGACCTTCATCGAACCAACGCGCAAGGATCGCCTGTGATGTGCCTTTTAGGTAAGGAACATGAATGTCGATATCACGCAGCTGACCGATACGGTCCAAACGGCCAATACGTTGCTCAAGCAAGTCTGGGTTGAATGGAAGATCGAACATCACAAGTTGGTTAGCGAACTGGAAGTTACGACCTTCAGAGCCGATTTCACTACAGATAAGAACCTGAGCGCCGCCCTCTTCTTGAGCAAAGTAAGCCGCAGCTTTATCACGCTCTAGAATCGACATGCCTTCGTGGAATACGGTTGCACGCACACCTTCACGCTCACGCAGTGCTTGCTCTAATTGAAGAGCCGTACTTGCACGAGAGGCGATCACTAGGATTTTCTCGCTGCGCTTGTCTTGGATCTTTTCAATCAACCAGTTAACACGTGAGTCGAACTGCCACCAGCTTGAATCTTCACCTTCAAACTCTTGGAAGATCTCTTCTGGATACAGCATCTTCATTGCACGAGCTTCGGGAGCCATTTTGCCACCGATCATGCCAGATACACGCATTGAGGTTGTGTACTGCGTTGGAATCTCCATCGGCAGTAGGTTTACATTACGCTTAGGGAAGCCTTTGATTGCAGCACGTGTGTTTCTGAAAAGAACACGGCCGGTACCATGGCGATCCATAAGGTTATCAATCAATTCTTGGCGAGCTAACGCTTGCTCTTCTTCGCTGCTATCACCTTCAATCACACGGAACAGAGGCTCAACATCTTGCTCAGAAAGCAGTTCCGTAATCTGGTTCTTCGCGCTGTTTTCAAGCTTCACTCCAGAGAACAGAGCCGTTACTGCATCAGCAACCGGTGCATATTGGTCTTCTTCTTCAACGAATGCTTCGTAATCGTAGAAGCGATCAGGATCAAGCAGACGCAGACGTGCAAAGTGGCTCTCACGACCAAGCTGTTCAGGCGTTGCTGTTAGTAGTAGCACACCAGACGTATTTTCCGCTAAGCCTTCAACCACTTGGTATTCACGGCTTGGTTTGTCTTGGCTCCACTCAAGGTGGTGCGCTTCATCGACAACCAACAAGTCCCACTCGCCTTCAAGTGCTTGCTCGTAGCGCTTACGGCTCTTACGTAGGAAGTCCAAAGAACACAGAACGTACTGCTGGGTATCAAACGGGTTGTCTGATTCAGCAAACGCTTCAATACAACGCTCTTCATCGAAGATAGAAAAATGCAGGTTGAAACGGCGCATCATCTCTACTAACCATTGGTGTTGTAGAGTTTCAGGAACCACAATCAGAATGCGTTCAGCACGGCCAGACAGCACCTGTTGGTGGATGATCATGCCCGCTTCGATGGTTTTACCTAGGCCCACTTCATCAGCCAGTAAAACGCGCGGAGCGTGACGACGACCCACTTCATGAGCGATGTATAGCTGATGAGGGATCAAGCCAGCACGCATACCACACAAGCCACGCATCGGGCTCTTGTGTTGTTGGTACTGGTTGCTTAGCGCACGGTAACGCAACACAAAGTTATCCATACGGTCGATTTGACCTGCGTATAGCTTATCTTGTGGCTTGTTAAAGCGGATCTGGTTGCTTAAGAAGATTTCACGCAGAGTGACTTCTGTTTCTTGGGTATCTTCGCGAGTACCTAAGTAGGTTAGCAGCCCTTTGTCTTCGATAACTTCTTCGACAGACAGAGACCAACCTTCTTGGCATTCGATGACATCGCCTACATTAAACGTTACTCGGGTTACGGGAGCATCAGTACGTGCATAAACACGGTTTTCTTCTGACGCTGCAAACATTAGTGTCACTGTGCGAGCATCCATTGCTACAACGGTACCTAAACCTAAATCGCTCTCCGTATCGCTTATCCAGCGTTGCCCCAAAGCAAATGTCATGAATCGACTACCTCAATCTTATAGTTGGAATTTGGTCTTCTTAACTGCAGTTTTAAACAAGAACATTATCGCTCCTGAACTAAAAATATAGCCAAAAATGTCTAGTTTGCAGCCACTTTTTAAGTGCGCTCTCAATAATAAATATCTCGAGAAAATGGTGCAGAAAAAGGTCGCTAATCTTACTCGATGCTGTGATTTAGGTCACGCCTAAAGGAGATGATTTCATGCTTTTTTTCTGTTTTCGCCAGTGCAATCAAACTGTCAAAAATTCATGGTTAATCTATAGGTAGCAGATTGCTGCTCTCAAACGAATACACCATATTCACTCGTAACGATATGGTGCTGTTCCTCTAGATGAAGTTTAGGTGAGTAGTTGACTATCACCAGAATCAGATACTAATCTTTATATGAGCTTTATCTACGTTCAATGAATGCAAGGCAAGCCGCACGTCGGCAAGGAGATGCTATGGGCGAGACCAACCGGAAGCTATTTGTTTTAGACACCAATATCCTACTTCACGAACCCTTCGCTATATTTTCTTTCCAAGAGCACGATGTCGTTATCCCCATGACAGTGCTAGAAGAACTCGACAGAATCAAAGACAGTAAAAGAGACGTTGCTCGAGATGCGAGAATTGCGATTCGAACGCTCGAAGACCTGTTCAGGGAAGCCACACCAGACCAAATATCGGAAGGCATCCCTTTTTCTAAAGACATAAATGCATCTGGCAGTATTTCAATACTCGCTGACTACGAACTTCAAGAAAGCATCAAAGCCTTTGCCGATGACAAGGCGGGCGATAACCGAATCCTCAACGCTGTCCTCTATCTTCAAAATAAACGCGCACCACGCGAAGTGGTTCTCATCACCAAAGACATCAATATGCGTTTACGAGCAAAAGGCGCCGGTGTACGTTTTGTTGAAGACTATCAAACTGACCAACTGATTGATGATATCCAATACCTCACCAAAGGCTTCCAACAACTGGAAGGCTCATTTTGGGATGGTATCGATAATGTCGAGAGCAGAAGTTTAGGCGGCAAGACGCTGCACACCTTAGCAAGAGCGCCGTTCGAGCCAACCTTCCTCAACCAATATGTGATTGACGAAGAAAGTGACTTTGCCGCTCGAGTCGAGGAGATTGAGCCGGAAAGCATTACCCTGAGAGACCTCAGCCGCGAAAGATTGATGAATCGCAGAGCATGGGACATCACACCAAAGAACGTCTATCAAGGCATGGCGATTGATGCGCTGCTCGACCCTGATATTGATCTTGTGATTCTCACTGGCGCCGCAGGTAGTGGTAAGACACTGCTTGCTATGGCTGCTGCACTTGAACAAACCATTGAACGTAAGCAATTCGATAAGATCATCGTAACCCGCAACACCCCTGATATTGGTGAGTCGATAGGTTTCCTTCCGGGTACAGAGGAAGAGAAAATGTTGCCTTGGTTAGCCGCAGTGACCGATACACTGGAAGCGCTGCACAAGAACGACCACTGCACAGAAGGCTCGATGAAGTACATCTGTGACAAAGCCAATATCCAGTTCAAATCAATCAACTTCATGCGTGGCCGCTCGATTCAAAATGCCTTTGTGCTTTTGGATGAGTGTCAGAACCTCACCGCTTCACAGATAAAAACCATCATCACCCGTTGTGGTGAAGGTACTAAGATCGTCTGCTCAGGTAACTTAGCGCAGATAGATTCTTCTTACCTAACCCCTGTGACTTCAGGCTTAACCTACATGGTTGAGCGTTTTAAAAACTTCGAAGGCAGTGCCAACATCCACCTCAATGGTGTGGTGCGTAGCCGACTAGCTGAGTTTGCGGAAGAGAACATGTAGTAACTCTATACGCTCACTGAATCAGTAATCTAATCGAGTAGGAGGAGGCCTCACGGCCTCCGTCCTCTCACACCACCGTACAAGC
>NZ_JBFSVE010000090.1:0-7661 GCF_041467715.1 Vibrio sp. 10N.247.311.14 | reverse complement strand
GAGCCCGTAGAGGACTTTCACCTCCTAGATCAACGCCATGCTCGGCGCACAACAACAAAGCCCCAGCGATGGCTGAGGCTTATTTGGTATTGCTGCATGTCGGAGTTATTTCACACACATCACATTGAGAAGTGAAGACCCTTTTAGTTGATTCACGTTACCGTTGGTAAACAGACCTTTCTTATCTGCGCCCCAGTAAGGTAGGTGCATTGGCCAGTTCTGTTTCTCCATTACCTTCGAACCTAAGATGCTCTGCCATTGCTTTTCAGTCATCAGCTTCATGTTGAGCTGCTTACACACTAACTCAGCACTGGCGTAATCTAGGCGACTCCAAGGCTTACCTTGCTCCATGTAGAACTGTTGTTGATGATCTAGAAGGTAAGGAATAGCATATTGGCTACCCGCAATGTCTGCTTTCACGCGAATCTCGATCTCTAGATCATCGTCTGAGCTCACGTTGCCGCTTGGTAATGTCTGAATAGCAGCAGTACTCGTTACCGCCGCCGCTTGCTTAGCAGCCACAGGTTTCGGTGCAGGCTTAGATTCTACTTTTGCAGGAGCCTTGTGCGTCACCGCTTTTGGCTCTGCTGGTTTTGCCACAATAGGCTGTGATGAGGTTTTCGACTTATCGACCATACGAATAAAGGCTTCACCGTAACCAGAAACCTTACGCACCTGAGCTAGGTCTTTTCTCGCATCAGAGAAGGTAGAATAAGGTCCGATTAAGCAACGGTAGTCTCCGCCTTCCGGCTTCATCCAAACGTTGGTCGAGATCTTCTCATACAGAGGCTTTGCTCGGCTCAGTGACAAAGGCTTGTTCAGCAGGCCACATTGAACCCAAAACAGTTCGTTATCTGAATGACGTTTTGGTGCTTTACTGCCCCACACGCCCTTACCGATCGGACATGATTGCTCTAGCTGTGGTAATTGGTTGGTGCTTGCCTGAGTTGCATCACATAGAACCGACTCTGCATTCACTTGGCTCGATACCAAAAGAGATGCAGCGATAAGTCCCATACGATAATTTCTCGTCACAGCACGACATACAGCATTCATTGTCAATTTCATAACCACCACTTAAACCCTTGCGGGCTAATTATTACCGAATCTATGTCGATAAAACATGAATTCCATTTTAACTATTATTGACACTGTCAATAATACTAAGTTCCAGATCCATTAAGCAAAAAAAGAGCCGTAATTGCTTACGGCTCTTAATTTAGTGACTTTTTTTACTAAAAATCAAACCGGGCTATCACCCTTTATAAATTTTCGGGTTAAACACGTCACGTAACCAGTCGCCTAATAGGTTAATAACGAGAACCAATGTTACCAAAAGCACACCTGGGAATGCTGTGATCCACCATGCTCCTGAGAAAATGTAGTTAAAACCAGTACTGATCAGGGCACCGAGTGACGGTTGGTCTACCGGAAGACCTAAACCGAGGAAAGAAAGTGCCGCTTCTGACATGATGGCATTTGCCACCTGTACCGTAGAGATAACCAAAATCGGTGATAAACAGTTAGGCAGAATATGGCGGAACATGATGCGAGGCGCTCTAAAGCCCATCACACGTGCCGCTTCTACGTACTCTTTCTTCTTCTCTGCCAATACCGATGCACGAATCGTACGAGCATACTGCGGCCATTCAGCAATACCGATGATCACCACCAGCATAACAACCGCATATTGCGCGTAGAAGTCACTACCGAAACTCGCCTTAAAGATGGCCGAGACAATGATCGCAACCATCATGGTTGAGAACGAAAGCTGAACATCGGCAAAACGCATCAGGAAGCTATCAATACGACCACCGAAGTAACCTGCAGACAAGCCAATGATGATACCGAGAGTCAGCTGAAGACCTACCGCTAGGAAACCGATCGTCAATGACAGACGCGAGCCGTAAAGCATCGTAGATAAGATGTCACGACCCTGCTCATCAGTACCCAGTAGGAAGCGTTCTTCGCCGTCTTCCATCCAAGATGGTGGCAACTCAGAATCCATGATGTCGATAGACGTCACGTCATACGGGTCTGTTGGCGCTAGAATAGGTGCCGCTAATGCCATAACAAGGAAAGCTGCAAAGATAGCGAAGCTCACCATTGCCACTTTGTCACGTAAGAAGTAGTACAGAATGTCTGACTGCTTGAATCGCTCCCAACGAGATGGAGCTGTTGTTGTTTGTTCCATGATTATGCTCCTTTCCCTGTGATGTTCACTGTTGGGTTAATGATGCCGTATAGCAGGTCAACAATGGTGTTAGTTACTACGAAGATCAGGCCAACGAAGATAACGTATGCGGTAATCAGTGGTGTATCCACTCGGTTAATCGCTTCAAGGAATAGGAAGCCGGTACCCGGCCACTGGAATACAGTTTCAGTAAGAATGGTGTAAGCCACCATAGTACCGATTTGAACACCGCCTACCGTTAGTACTGGCAGCATTGTGTTTTTCAAAGCGTGTTGGTAGTAAATCTTGTTCAGCGCTAGGCCTTTTGCTTTACCAAACTTGATATATTCAGAGCTAAGAACCTCTAGCATTTCAGAGCGTACTAGACGAATGAACAGAGGCAGCATGATAGATGCTAGAGCAATACTCGGCAGCACTAAGTGTGCAAGGCCATCGAGCGTTAAGAAACCAGACTCCCAGCCAAACCAGTTTGCGGTCTCACCACGTCCAAACGACGGCAGCCAACCTAACTCAATAGAGAATACATACATCAACATGATTGCGGTTAAGAAAACAGGCACAGAAATGCCGATACTACTGCCCGCCATCACCAGTTTAGTGAAGAAGCTTTTTGGGTGTATTGCAGAATAAACGCCAAGTGGAATCGACAGACAAACAATGATCAGAGAAGCGCCGAACACAAGCTCAAGCGTTGCGACTAGTTTATCTAAGATTACGTCCACAGCTGGGCGTTTAAAGAAATATGAAGTACCAAGATCACCTTGTAGAGCTGCGCCCACAAAGCGAGTGTATTTTGTAATGAAGGGATCATTTAAGCCGAGTTCATCACGCAGCGCTTGACGCTCCGATTCTGAAACAGATTGACCGACTAACTCACGCAACGGGTCGCCCAGGTTATCCTGAATGGCAAACGCCACCAAACTGATCACAAACATCACTATCAGTGCCTGAAACAGGCGCTTGACCAGAAACGTAACCATTCCTTGCCCCTTATCTATCCATGACTATCTAGTCGAAATCCGCGACTAGATAACAAAATTCAGTCTTAAAAAAGGTATTTAGCCAGACTGAAGGAAGACCAAATACCGAAACTTAAATCTATATCTTAATAATTTGAGAGCCTGAAAAGCTTCAGGCTCTCGATTCTAGCAAGCTAGATTATTTTACAACTAGGTCGCCGAAGTAAGGCATAACCATTGGGTTTACTACGTCTGCTGCACCTACGTTAGACTTCGCGCCCCACGCTTCACTTTGCCAGTGTAGCGGTACGAATGCTGCGTCGTTGTAAAGTGTTGCTTCAACGCCTTTCAGCATTTCAGCACGCTTAACTGGGTCAGTTTCAGTGTTAGAAGCTTCTACGATCGCATCCATTTCTGGGTTTGAGTAGCCAGAACAGTTGTATTGACCACGGCCAGTCTCTTCGTTACGAGTCATCGTTAGGAACTCGTTGAAGTTAGCTGAATCTTCTGTATCTGAGTGCCAGCCGATCATCATCATGTCTGCTGAACATAGGTCAAACTCAGGCCAGTACTGTGCTTTAGGCATAGTTTTAAGATCAACTTTGATACCAATCTTAGACAGCATTGCCGCAGACGCTTGCGCTACTTTCGCATCGTTCACGTAACGGTTGTTTGGAGCCATCATAGTTAGCGTAAAGCCATCTTCGTAGCCCGCTTCTTTCATCAGCTCTTTCGCTTTTTTCAGATCGTAACGAGGAACTAGGTCTTCGTTGTGACCCGCGTAGCCTGTTGGGCTTTGCTGACCAGCTGCTGTTGCGAAGCCTTTCATGATCTTCTTAACGATACCTTCGTTGTTGATTGCGTGAACAATCGCCTGACGAACGCGAACATCTTTAAGTGCTTCGTTGCTGTTTTGGTTCATTTGGAACGTGATGATACGAGTACCAGGTAGCGTCACTAGATCGATGTTCTTAGCGTTTTTAACACGCTTGTGATCGTTTGGTGCTACTGGGTGAATCATATCAACGTCGCCAGAAAGAAGTGCTGCAACACGTGTCGCGTCTTCTTTGATTGGCACAAGTGTTAGCTTGTCTACGTTGCCTTCAGTTTCTGTGTCCCAGTAATCGTTGAAACGCTCGAACGTTACTTTAACGCCTTGCTCACGCTGCGTTACGATAAATGGACCAGTACCTGAAACGTTAGTCGAAGCAAACGAGTTACCGTGCTTAACTAGCTCAGACTTGTCTTTACCTTCCGCTGTTTGGCCAGAGTAGAACTTGCTGTCCATTGGGAAGATGTAAGTTGCTGTTTGTAGTACTAGTGGGTAAGCCGCTTTTGATACTAGCTCAACTGTGTAGTCATCCACTTTTACCATTTTTTCGTATGGCGTGAAGATAGACTTAAAGTCTGGAGAAGCTTGTAGACGTTCAAAAGTCCACACAACATCATCAGCAGTCAGTTCGTTACCAGAGTGGAATTTCACACCTTTACGTAGGTTGAAGCGGAAAGTCGTTTCATCAACACGCTCCCAGCTAGATGCTAGGCGGCCTTCAAAATCCATCTCTTGAGTGAAACGTACTAGAGGGTCAAACACCATGTGAGACATTTGCAGTGTGCCACCAGACAGCTGCTCGTGCGGGTCAAGTGATACTGGGTCAGCTGCGTAGCCAACGGTAATATCTGCTGCTGCTGCACTAAAGCTTAGGCCAGCTGCCATTAAAGCTACTGCTAATTTGCTTTTCATGGTTTTCATTGCATAACTCCTTCATGCGGGAATCCAGATCCCTAGTTGTTGTATTTGCGTCTGTTTATTGTTGTTAGCAAGCTAAACTCCAGCCTGCTGATTTTTATACCGCGGCTTGTGCCACTGCTTTTTCTTCTCTTAAGCCTGTAAATTCAGGCATTAAAGAAATCAGTTGTTTGCTGTATTCATGCTGAGGTGATTGGAACAGCTGCTCCGTTGGCGCAACCTCCAATAATGTCCCCATCTGCATCACACCAACACGGTCACACATTTGGCGAATAACCGGTAGATCGTGACTGATGAACAGCATGGTTAGGTTTAGCTCGTCTTGTAAGTCTTTTAGTAGGTTAAGAATCTGAGCCTGTACCGACACGTCCAGTGCCGATGTTGGTTCATCACAAATCAAAAGACGTGGGCGAGTCGCCAAAGCGCGAGCGATAGAAATACGCTGACGTTGACCACCTGAGAATTCGTGTGGGTACTTCACCCCAGCCATTTTGCCTAAACCCACGTGCTCTAGCAGGTCGTTCACGATCTGACGAGTTTCATTTTCGTTGCGAGTAAGCTTATGGAATCGGATAGGTTCAGCAATGATGTCGAATATCTTCATTCGAGGGTTCATTGATGTGTAAGGGTTTTGGAAAACCATCTGCATTTGACGACGCATAGGGCGACGTTCTTTTTCAGATTTCAGACCAGTAAGATCAACGCCTTCAAACGTTACCTTGCCTGAGTTTGGTGCGTACAAGCCAGCAATCACACGAGCAATCGTTGATTTACCTGAACCTGATTCACCTACTAAACCAAACGTCTCACCTTCATGCACTTCAAAGCTCACGTTGTTTGATGCTTGAACGTACTCACGACGGCTCTCAAAGAAAGAATCTTTGGTAGTAAAGCGTAAGTTTACGTTCTCAACGTTCAACAGAGGGCCAGTGTAATCACGGTGATCTTGGCTTTGACCTAACCAGTGGTTCTTCACATCCAATGGTTCCATCTCTTGTGCTTCTTCGATGTAGCTAACAAGAGGGAAACGATCGAGTTTGCGATCCGAACGAGGAACCGCAGAGATAAGACTGTGTGTATATGGGTGCTCAGGAGTACCCAGAACTTTCGCTGTTGGGCCAAACTCAACTAAGTCACCACGATACATAACGGCTACGCGGTCGGTAACGTTAGATACCACGCCCATGTCGTGCGTGACCAACATGCAACCTACGTTCTTCTTAATACATAGGTCGCGAATCAAACCCAAGATCTGGTCTTGGATAGAAACATCCAGTGCTGTTGTTGGTTCATCTGCGATGATTAGGTCAGGTTCACCTGCCAATGCGATCGCGATAACCACACGCTGACGCATACCGCCAGAGAATTGGTGAGGGTACTGCTTTAAACGGTTTTCTGGTTGTGGGATACCCACTTGGTTCATCAAGTCTAATGAGCGCTGGTAGGCTTCTTGATCCGAAACCTTCATGTTGGCATGAATCGTCTCTTTTAACTGCTGTTCTACTGTGAATAGAGGGTTAAGAGAAGTCATTGGGTCTTGGAAGATAAAACCAATCTTTGAGCCGCGAACAGAACGCATCTGTTCAGGAGATAAACCAGAGACTTTTTCGCCATCCAGAAATACCTCGCCGCTAGCAATGCGGCCAGGAGGGCTCAGCAAATCGATCACAGCATTACCTACTGTTGATTTACCTGCACCAGACTCGCCTACAACACCAACAATCTCACCACGTTCAATGTTGAACGAAAGTGATTTAACTGCGGCGTGAACTCCATGACGAGATGGGTATTCGATACGAAGATTTTTTACTTCTAAAAGTGACATTACCAGACCTCTACTGCTTTGGCAGCTTTCTGCCCTGTCTGCAAAATTGAATCCATTCTTACCAGAATATTGTTCTGATATTTTATACGGTTGACAATTTGGCAAATAATTCACAGAAAAGCAACAAAAATAGGATAAAAAGTCGACATTAAACGCTTAGCAAGCAAAAGTGCCACATAACTATTCACCAAAAGAGCATATAGTAAGAAAAATCAACATTATATTATCGGCAAGAAATACTCACAAACTCCTTACCACTACTTACTTGTAGAGTTAAAGCCGTGCTTCAAAGCAGATCTCACTACCAGTCACTAAAAACAAATAATTATTCCAAAAAACAATTAACACTATAGAAACAAACGCTAATTTTGTTAATTTGAACAAATAAAACAACCAGATAAACGTTAATTAGCCATACATTTAACCATCTGCATTATTTTGGTAAATACAAAACAGACAAACGAAAGGCCTAATAAATCAGAGGAGTTTTTGAACGACCAAATGCGTACAAAGCTGTCAAATTCAGGCCTTAGTGAGCAAATTTAGGGTCAGGTTTCACTTTTCATAAAAGTCTTTAGACCAAACCCATTAATATGTCGAATTATTGAGCACTCCATTTATATAAAATTAGATATAGAACTGTACATTTGATAAAGAAAGCAACTCTGTAGCAGCACCATTATCAAGCAGATCGTTAGGAATCTGTCTTATATAAGAAGGGGAGATAGATCGTCATTTCTGACGCGGACGGCTAGTTGAGGCTTCTTAAGTGATCAGTGAAGAGACATTCTTTGAACATCAGGCGAACCCCACTCTGTTCAAGTTATCTAAGTTTCAGACGTAAAAAAGCCCCGTCATTTCTGACGAGGCTTCTTAAGGTGGTCGGTGAAGAGGGATTCGAACCCCCGACCCTCTGGTCCCAAACCAGATGCG
>NZ_JBFSVE010000089.1:0-7733 GCF_041467715.1 Vibrio sp. 10N.247.311.14 | reverse complement strand
CGTAGAGGACTTTCACCTCCTAGATCAACGCCATGCTCGGCGCACAACAAAAAAAGAGCTCCTAAGCTGGAGCTCTTTTCGTTTTTTGATACTTCCTGTATCCATAGACAAGTCCAATCTGTAGTACTTTCACTGAAAGCCAGATCATCGATATCTCCAGTTGTGTATCACCAATAAATCTAGCATACAATCTTCAGACTGTTCTGGGACACAACCGAGATAATCAACTCTAGTGCCAAGCCATCTCGCCGCTTAGCACTTTCGCGCCAAGTTCTAAATCGCCTTCCGTAGCCTCAAATTTCGGGTAGGCTTTCTTCATGTAATCACTGATCTCGACCGATGTTGGATTACTTTTGCTCGCCAACGCTTTTTCAATATCAGCCACATAATCCTTCGTGAAGTGAACTGCATTTATTCCTGTTGGCATTTCACCTAAATAGTGACCCGGAATTACAACCTCTGGCTCTAGTGCTTTCATACGCTCCAACGATTGTGACCACTGGCTACGAATCTCTTTCGATGCAGTATCTGCCATCCATACATGCACACCGCTATACACCGACACGCCACCAAACACCGTTTTTTCAGACGGAACCCATAGGTAAGCTTGGTGTGTATTTATCTCTTTCACTTCGATGGTTTCACCTTCGATGCTTAATGTTGTGTCGTTCATCACCATTGGAACAATCACCTTAGAGGGCGCGTTGCCTTCTAATATAGGCCCCCAGTATTCAAGCTTTGCATCTTTGGTGCGTTTGATATGCGCGACAACGGCTTCACTGGCAACGACTTTAACGTTAGGAAATGCCGAAACTATCGGTTCCAAACCAAAGTAGTAATCTGGGTCGCCGCTGCTGATGTAAACCATCGATAATTTTTTGCCTGTGGCTTTGATTTGCTCCACCAAATTTTGTCCGTCTGCGACACTGAATTGTGCGTCAAATAGAATCACTTCTTTCTCACCCGAAACCAATACCGAGCTTGCAGGGAATATCGCGTTCTCACCGGGGTTATAGTGAGTGATGTTCAGATCCACAGCTAAAGCAACACTTGATGCCAGCACGGTTCCTAGGCTTATGGTTCCTAAAAGCATGCTTTTTAATAACAGGTTTTTCGATAACGTATTCATGGCTTTATTCCGATACTTGGAGTTGAACACCTGCCAACTCGTTGAATGTCCAAATATCTTATTTGATTGTTTTTAGATGAAATAGATATCAAATTGACTTTAACTATTGCAGTTTTCGGACATATACTGAGGTCGGTTTAATTCTCTAGGCAATAAAACAATGGATAAACTCGAGGCAATGAATGTCTTTGTCACCATAGTGGAACGTGGCAGTTTGAGCGCAGCGGCAGAGCACCTTGATCTCTCACGAACCAAGGTCACTCGTTATTTGGGTGAGTTAGAAACATGGATGGACACACGCTTGCTTCACAGAACAACACGAAGCTTGAGTTTAACCAGCGCAGGTAAAGAAACACTTGAGGTCGCCAGAGAACTTTTGGCACTGGAAACATCCCTAGCTGGGATCAGAAACCAAAACCGAGAGCATTTAAAAGGTCAGCTGCGTATTACTGCGAGCTACTCGATTGTCGATAGCTTCTTGATGGAATCAATTAGTCGCTTCATCGCCAAATGGCCAGAGGTTTCTATCGACATTATCTCGACTGATCAGACCGTCAACCTGGTTGAGTCACGCATCGATTTGGCCATTCGCATAACCAACGAACTGACGCCCAATATTGTCGCGAAGCAGATCGGTGAATGCCGCTCCGTGATTTGCGCATCGCCTCAATATCTAAAAGAGAAAGGCACACCCACAGAAGCCCAAGATCTAGCGCACCACAACTGTTTATCGTTCAGTTACTTTGGCAAAACCGCTTGGACGTTCAATGGCCCCAATGGGCTCGAATCGGTTCCGATTAAAGGGAATATCAGTGCAAACACCTCAGAGGTTCTGCTTTCTGCCACACTCAAAGGCAACGGTATCTGTTTACTGCCCTTCCCTTCAGTGGAAACCATGATGCGTGATGGTCTATTAGTGCCACTGCTTTCTGAATGGCAACCTAAAACGCTCGGTGTTCATGCTATTTATGGAACGCGTAAACAAGTCACACCGCTGTTAAGAGCCTTTATCGACCATTTATCTGACGAGATGGAACAATCGACAAGTTGGTAGAAGTACGATGCCATCACTAAGGAGGAAAACTTGCCATTAGTAAAACTGATGCAGAATTAAAATCATTAATTTTACTTAACTGTCAGTTGCTTCTATCGTGACTGCATACATCATCAATTAGCTTATTAACGCAGGGAAACTGACTATGACTGCCATTACCGATTTAGACATTTTGTTAAAGTCCATGTCACCAGAACTCATTGAAGGCAACTATGTTTTCTGTACTGTCGACGGAGCGTTAACAGACTATGTTCAGCTCAATCCAATCTCAACTTTTCGTGAGAAAGAAGGTTTAACGCTGGTTCTGGAAGAAGACGTTGCGACCAAAGCTCAGCTAAACTTCGACGGTGTATTTAGCCTTATCACTTTATCGGTACATTCGAGCCTTGAAGCGGTTGGATTAACGGCGGCGTTTGCGACAAAGCTTGGCTCTTACGGCATTAGCGCTAACGTGGTTGCGGGCTACTATCACGACCACATCTTCGTTCAAAAAGACAAAGCAGAAGCTGCAATGAGTGCGCTGAAAGAGTTTTCAGAAGTAGATTAGTAAAGAATTCGATTACTCACAAATACAAAAAAAACGACGTAATCTACGTCGCTTTGGCTTATTGCTTAACGTGCACTCACTGATCAGGCATCAGTGAGCGAACCAGTTAAGCAAGCTTAAAAGTCGCCACTTTGTCACTTAAGCCAGCGGCTTGGCTCTTAAGTTCGTTCGACTCAGTTAAGCTGTCCTGTGCGCCCACAACTAAGTGGTCGGTAACATCTTTAATGGTCGCCACGTTCTGGGTAATTTCACCCGTCACATGTGTTTGCTCTTCAGCAGCCGTCGCGATTTGAGTCGCCATATCGCTGATCAAAGCAACTGCAGTATTGATCTCTTCAAGCGCATGCGAAGCTCGATCGGCATCTTCTACTGAATGTATTGCCAACTTAGAACTGCTCTCCATCAGCTCAACCGCTTGCGCCGTTGTGCGCTGCAGGATATCAATTGTTGATTTGATCTCTTCTGTTGAAGAGTGAGTGCGCTGCGAAAGCACACGTACTTCATCAGCAACCACAGCAAAGCCACGACCTTGTTCACCAGCACGAGCCGCTTCAATCGCAGCATTCAAAGCAAGTAAGTTGGTTTGCTCTGCAATGCCTTGAATCGTTGCGAGTACAGTCGAGATCTCTTGAGCATGCTTGTTAAGTTCGCTAATCACATTACCTGCTTCGTTCACTTCATTGGCTAGGTTATTGATAGAACCTTTAGTGTCGACGACCAGAGCGTGACCACTGTTAGTGCTTGTCGCTGAGTCTTGTGCCGCTTTTGCTGTTTGCTCGGCATGCGATGCAATCTCTTGAGTTGCACAGGCCATTTCCGTTACAGCCGTTGCCACCATTGTGATTTCTTGCTGTTGATGGTTAAGCTCATCCACAGAACGGTTCGCACGTTGAGTACTTTGCTCTGACTGGCTATTTAGCTGTTCTGACTGCCCACGGATATGGCCAATCAACTGCTGTAAGCTTCCAACAAAGGTATTGAAGTTATGAGCCAACTCGCCCACTTCATCTTGGTTTTCTACATGAATGCGTTGAGTCAAATCACCGCTACCATTCGCGATTTGCGCCAATGCTTGAGATACGTGGTTCAACGGACGGAATAGAATAGTACACAAAAGGTTAAACAGTATGGTACATACAATGACGACCAGCAGTGTCACTAAAACTTGACCAATCACTGCATCAAATAACGGTGCAACCAGAGAGTCATGATTAACAACACTCACTGTAATCAGGCTCGTTCCGTCAATAGCACGTGCGTACAGAACATAGTCGCTGCCATTCAGCTCGATAGAAGTGTCTTTACCGCTAGTCAGAGCCTTTTGTACATCGGAGAAATTTAACCCAAGTGAACTGATATTCTTGTTCAGTAACTTAGTGTCAGGGTGCGTATAAACCGTGCCTTTGTTGGTCGCGATGAACATGTAACCTTCACCTGGAAGAATCACCTGCTCTAGACTGTTTAAGATGTCTGTAATTTCTACATCAGCCCCCAACACAACCTGTTGCCCATGCAGTTGCATTGCTGTTCCTAATGAAACAACGTTCGCCCCAGTTGCTGCAGCAACCGTTGGGTTATCCATGAACACCTTGCTTGGGTTCGCAACCGCATTGGTGTACCACCCCCATAAACGGGGATCATCATTGCCCGGCGGCAGTACTACTCCGTTCGCGTTCTTTTGCGACCCATCAGGAAATGCCAAGAAGACATTATCAAAAGAAGCTGAGTCACGAACCTGTTTTAGATGAGTCACCAAGCTTTCTTGTTTGGATTCTTTCGAAAGAGAAGTAAGCGCACGCTCTTTGGATAAGATCCAATCCGATACATATTGATTGTACGAAGCCGATGCGCCCTCTAAGCGCTGTTCAACTTCAATATCTAACCTTTGCAGTGAAGCACGAAAAGACAATGCCTCGACCAAAATCCCCCCCAGGATAATGGCCATACTGGCAGAGATCGCCAGCTTATTTTTAAGCGAGAGTTTCTTGAACATAGGAAACCTATAATTTGGAAGTAAAAAACCGTGGCGAACAAATTGGTTGCCAAAGCGGTTTGCAAGCGGGATATATTTTACGCTTTAAAATAAATTAAGAAACCAGCTAACCGGTTGAATTATTCATATGTGTGAGTAAGAGCACGCATCGTAACCCATTGATTTAGAGAATGGTGAACTCTAAATTTTGAATTAATGTGTTAAACATGGTCAGCTGATGAGTGTCTCTGTTTGAGAGTAATAACGGCACAGATCGCGCTATACCGTTAGATCATTAGGAAGGTATTTAAACGTGTTGAACGTCTGAATAGAAACAGGTTGCGGACAAAGTAGTCAAAAGTTGATCAACCAAAGTCCAACGTTAACAGCAATCGTGTCTCGTCAGATGAAGTAACGGGAGAACGATGCACAAGGCCTGCATTTTCGTTGCCACTCCAACGCTCCCCTTTTAATAACGCAACATCACCACTGGCCATTTTCTGGATGTCAGATTCGTCGTTGTACAGGCCTGAAACAGAATCAGGCTTTCCGTTAGCCCCTAGCCCTAGCTTAGAACGGTCGACTAAGTCGTTTGGCAACCATTGAGTCGCAACACCATGATAAGTTGTCACCAAGCGGCAAGGCACTTGATCAAAATGGAAACGTGGGCACATCGCTTTATTCAGAACGGCTAAACGCAATCCGACTTCTTCAAGCTCAAACAAACAACAGAACATATCCACCAGCTCTGCCATGTTTTCTAATAGCGCTTTAGAGGCGGTGCCATCGGTAGCAAATTCCAACTTATCGAAAGCATTATCAGGCGACACGCTAACAGACTTACTAAAGTTTGGATTCAAGGCGATAAATTCACTAATTGCCGTCGTTAAGCCTTCATCAAACTGTCGCTGCCATACCGCTATATTAATATCACTTTGGTAGATTTCCGCTAATACCGTTGGCTGCTCAGAAGCACTCAAGCTTGGCTTGTGATTTGCCTTATCCTGAATACTCACAGCTGAACTAATGTTGAGTGGCTGGCTGCTATTGGTAGCCAAAGGCTTGGTTAACACGGCATTCATTACGTCGTCTCCTTGATACATGCTCATCGCTTCCCTTTTACCAACAGAATAATTATTCTTGGCAAGAGTGCTTTTGGTTATGTTATAACATAACCAAAAATAAACAAGTCACTTCGTCGATCATGATTCCAGTAATACAGCGACGCTCTTCTTTTCCTGCGGTAATTTTTCGAATGCTGAACTAAGCTTCTCTCAATCACTCTTTCCAAAAAGTCATTTTAAAAACGTACGACTCAAGAACGTAAACCTGTGAATTCATCAATCTGGTGACAACTTATGAAAAAACTAATCTCTACATTCGGCCTCCTATGCACCGTTATCTCCGCTCAATCTTTCGCGGAGTCGGGCTACACATTAGATCCGAAGTTATCGAACATCACATTCGCGACCATTAAAAAGCAGTTTGTTGTCGAGCCCGCATCCATCAAACCTATGTCTGGAGGACTTACCGAAGAGGGTCAGTTTTCAATAGTATTGGACTTGAAAAGCGTGAGCACCGGAGTCGCTATTCGTGACCAGAGACTGAATGAACTCTACTTTGAATCGATGACTTTTCCTGAAGTGAAGATCTCTGGGAAGGTTGAACCGTCGATGCTATCTGGTGATCCAAAAAGAACAACAGTAGCAGCGGAAGTTACTTTACACGGCGTAACCAAAACGATCGATTTCCCAGTTGTGGTGGTTCCATCCTCAGGGTTTGTCATGGTTAGCTCAGCTTCGACAATCATCGTCAACGGCGCTGATTTTGGGATATCGACAGAGAATCTAAACAAACTTTCAGCGACCGTGGGTGGATTAGCGATTTCCGACCAAATCCCTTTAAGCTTTAACCTACTTTTCGACCAATAATGGACTTATAACTATTCCTTTCTATTCTCCCTCATTTCACATTCATCAATCGTTTGAGAGCGGTGAATGTGAGTAAGAGTACGCGACAACGCAATAAACTGAATTAGGTTTGAATAAACTAAACCAAAATTTCCACTCGATTTCCCCAAGTCGGCCAGATAAACATCCCTCACAAAGTATTAAATTGAGCGTTATATAGGCTCAGAGATGTCGTTGATGTCACATGTCGTTACACAGCATGACGCCTTAAGGCTTTACATCTTGGGCGAGGTAAACAACAATCCCTGAGAACAAATCCATAACATAATGTATTTAGAAATTATGAGTAACACAGAAAACAAAAAATCGAGTCCTCTTTTCGAAGTCGTGTTTAACGTCTTTCTTCCTTCATTCATTTTAATGAAGTTCAGTGGAGATGAGCATCTCGGAACAGGCTTAGCTTTGCTTGTTGCCCTTGCCTTCCCTATTGCTTATGGTGGCATGGAGTTAATCCGCAATAAGAAGTTCAACTTCATCGCTGCGCTCGGCTTTGTAAGCGTGCTATTGACGGGCGGTATTGGTTTCTTTGAGCTAGACACTCGTTGGTTAGCACTAAAAGAAGCATTAATCCCTGGTCTAATTGGTTTGGCGGTTCTTGGCTCAACCTTCACCCGCTACCCGTTTATCCAGAAAGTTATCTTCACACCGGCCCTGTTAAATATCTCTCTTATTGAAGAGCGCCTAAAGCAGTTCGGTAACCAAGCAAAGTTTGATCGTTGTCTAATGACATCCAACTACCTATTCGCGAGTACTTTCGCATTTTCTTCAGCTATGAACTACTTCCTAGCGACTTGGATTGTGACTAGCCCTGCTGGCACCGCTGCCTTTAATGAAGAACTTGGCAAGCTGACACTTTACAGCTACCCAGCAATCGCCATCCCAAGCATGCTGATGATGTTAGGTATTTTCTACTACATTTGGCGTCAAGTTCGCACGATGACATCACTAGAAACAGAACAAATTTTTATTACTAAATAGTTCTGAATTAACAAATCGCTCTGACAGCAATCGAGTAGGAGGAGGCCTCGCAGCCTCCGTCCTCTCACACCACCGTACAAGCG
>NZ_JBFSVE010000088.1:0-8052 GCF_041467715.1 Vibrio sp. 10N.247.311.14 | reverse complement strand
GACTAGGCGTCCCCATCCGAACAAAATTTAACCACGAAAGGTCAACACGCCCTAAAGTGTTGTAATGACTTCATCAAGAGCTAGGCGCGCTTTTGGTTTGCCGTAGTTGTAGTCTTCGCCGTCTTTGTGGTAGCCGATAGCTAGAGCTACATCAACAACGTGACCTTCTAGTTCGTCAGCAAACTCTTCGCTGATCATAGCTGCATCTACACCTTCCATAGGTGTTGAAGCGATACCTAGACGAGCTAGTGTGTGCAGTGTGTTACCTAGTGCGATGTAAACTTGAGACTTAGTCCAGTTACCGTTGAAACCTGTTTCGTCTGTGTTCATTTCTGCGAATGCGTAAGCACCTAAGAATTGCTCGTACATTTCAGCTGGTAAGTGACCAGAGCTTACTTCTGTATCAGCACGCTTCGCGAATTTCTCTTTAGTGTACTTAGGATCGTGAGCAAACAGGATCGTGTGTGACGCTTCTTTCGCATGTGGTTGGTTAAACTGGAACATGTTTTCGAAAGTATTGTGGAAGCGTTGTTTTGCTGCGTCACTCTCAATGATGATGAATTTCCAAGGCTGAGAGTTGATAGAAGAAGCTGACAAGCGAAGTGCTTCTTTGATTACTTCCATGTCTTCCGCAGAGATGCGTTTTTCTGCATCGTATTTTTTAGCTGTGTAACGAGTGTTTAGATCAGTAATGATTGGATGAGTCATGTTGAATCCTAATATCTATCAATAATAAATGTTGTAGGGTTTTATGTTCAGTTACGTCAACAATAAACGGATAACCAATTTAAACGAATCTCAATAGATTGAACGTCTAAATAGTTATCGAACATGCCCCAATAAATCGAGTATCTGCGGTAGCTCAAGTCGATGGGTGTAAGATAATAGAAGAATGACTCGGGAAAAATAGCGAACATATCAAATCACTATGGTTAATAATGTCCATAATTATTCAATAAGTGTGATCTTAATGGAGGTGGAATCTCCAGATTCAGTAGCTTAGTACGCTTTGATACCATATTGGCGCAATAATGGCGGAAGTACGCTGTCTAGGTTGGGGATATCTTCTGGCGTGATTTCGATTAAACCAAAACCATGCTCTTCATAGATTTTTCTCGTAGCTTCACGTTTATTTTCGGCGATTGGCGCAGAATCAGTTCCCCAGAACTGGATGTATACTTTGCCACTTGGTAGATAAAAATCGCTGATCACTTCTTTTGATATCGGAAGCGGACGCTCGTACGCATGGACCACTCCTGCCATATAAAGCCAGTTATCAATGATCAGCTCTCCCTTTGATCGAACATAATGCCCGTCTAAGCTTCGGTGCTTCGCCTCAAATTTCTGACGAAAACTGGAGAATGACACATCGGTCGAGTGGCTTTCAGCATCATGCCCTAGGAATTCAACAACAGACTGCTTTAAACGTTTATTGCGAACCAATGAGTCGTGCCATACCACGAATAAGTTTTGAGTCGCTTTGTCTTCTCTTTGTTCACCTCCGGCTTTTAAGCCTGTAGAGGTGACATGCCAACCGTCTTCTTCTTTTGTTATCCAACCAAGCTCGTTGAGCAGTAAGTTGATTTTCTTTGCGCTGAGTTGAAAGGCACTGCCAAGCTGGGTGGCGGTGAGTGTTTTTCCTGAGAATGAGTCCAAATCGATAAGCAGTTTCTCTGGCCAGACAATAAAGACACCAAACTTCTTGTGTTCGACATATTCCCCACCAAAGCTTTCTCCCCGTTCTGTGAGAATCCAACGCTCTTGTGAGCGCACGATATAACCTGCTGTTTTTAGATCGCTAAATAAAGTTTTAGCTTCTATGCCTTTTTGTTTAGCGAGTGCAGATGTGGAAATTTTGTCTGACATAGTCTTTTCTCAAATAGCAGAGTGATCCGCTGATGGGTTTTGGTGAGATACATGATGTGATAGCACAGGCGAGTACCATATCACATCTACTAATGCCAACTGCTGCTCACTGGTCTATGTTTTTAGTAGAAAGTCATGTCTGATTTTGATTTTGTGGGAAATGTGGTTCTTTCTGTAATTAAATTACATGATTAGCGATTCTGCTCATCTGGGTGCATATTTTCTATACGTGACACGATGTTCTTTTATACGGTTTATATAGATCTTAGATGCTATATTTTATTAAGTGTGATTTTGATCACTATTTATTTTTAAGTATTACAAGATAAAGCGTGATCTAGATCTTGTGTTAATGATATTTATTCTCATTAATTTGGCTTTGTAATTTTAATTCATGGTATTTTTGTGATCTAAAGTGCTCTTGTTAACCCTAAAGTGTTTTTCGTGTGTGATGGTTGTCACGAAAGTTGGGCTAAGGTGCATTTTAGAAATGTTGTGATACATTTTAATCGACTTTTGAGTACACACTTTCGGTCATTTGACCAACCAATACATTACGGGGTTCTACCTATGTTATCACCAGAAGCAAAGATTAAGGTTCAAAACTTTGGTCGTTTCTTATCCAATATGGTAATGCCAAACATCGGCGCATTTATTGCGTGGGGTTTCATTACTGCACTATTCATCCCAACCGGTTGGTGGCCTAACGAAACGTTAGCATCAATGGTTGGCCCTATGATTACATACCTATTGCCACTATTGATTGGTTACACCGGTGGTAAAATGGTTGGTGGTGACCGCGGTGCGGTAGTAGGTGCCATCACGACAATGGGTGTTATCGTTGGTACTGATATCCCAATGTTCATGGGTGCAATGATTGTGGGTCCACTAGGTGGTATCGCAATTAAAAAATTCGATGAAGCTGTTCACGGTAAAGTGAAGAGTGGTTTCGAAATGCTAGTGAATAACTTCTCTGCGGGTATCATCGGCATGATCTGTGCGATCATCGCGTTCATCGTGATTGGTCCTGCGGTTAAGATTCTATCTGGCGGACTTGCTGCTGGCGTAAACGCAATGGTAGAAGCAGGTGCATTACCTCTAGCATCTGTTTTTGTTGAACCTGCGAAAATTCTATTCCTAAATAACGCAATCAACCACGGTATCTTCTCTCCACTAGGTATCCAGCAATCTGAAGAGATTGGTCGTTCAATCTTCTTCTTAATCGAAGCAAACCCAGGTCCTGGTTTTGGTCTTCTACTTGCTTACATGGTGTTTGGTAAAGGTAGCGCGAAGCAATCTGCTGCTGGTGCATCTATCATCCACTTCCTAGGTGGTATCCACGAAATTTACTTCCCTTACGTTCTAATGAACCCACGTCTAATTCTTGCGGTAATCGCAGGTGGTATGGCGGGTGTATTCACTAACGTAGTGTTCGATTCTGGCCTTATCTCTCCAGCATCTCCAGGTTCTATCTTCGCAGTCTTACTGATGACGCCAAAAGGCTCTTACATCGGCGTGATTCTATCGGTTATCGCAGCAACGGCAGTATCGTTTGTTGTAGCGTCAATCCTCCTTAAAACATCAGCGCAAGATGATGAGGAAGATTCACTAGAGAAAGCTTCTGCACAAATGAAAGACATGAAAGCGTCTTCTAAAGGTGCAGCATCAGAAGCAAACGTAAACCTAGCGGATGTAAAAGCAGTTTATGTAGCGTGTGATGCGGGTATGGGTTCAAGTGCAATGGGTGCGGGTCTACTACGTAAGAAAGTAGCAACAGCTGGCCTAGACATTGAAGTGACCAACTACGCAATCAACAACCTACCGGCTGATTCGCAAATCGTTATTACGCATAAAGACCTAACAGACCGTGCTCGTAGCACTGTGCCAGGTGCGATGCATATGTCTCTAAGCAACTTCCTAGACGGCGGTGTATACGACCAACTAGTTGCTGAACTTGTCGATGCTCAAAGTGGTGAAGCGAAAGTAGAAGCTCCGGCGCCTGCAGCAGCTCCAGCGCAAGAAGGCAACAAGCTTGCACTCACTGACGACAGCATCTTCCTTGGCCTTAAAGCGACTCAAAAAGAAGACGCAATCAAGTTTGCTGGTGAACAATTAGTAAAACTTGGCAACGTATCACCAGAATACGTAGATGGCATGTTTGCTCGTGAAGAGCTTGTGTCTACTTACCTAGGTGAGTCTATCGCAGTACCACACGGCACAATCGAAGCGAAACAGTACGTACAAAAAACCGGCATCGTTTTCTGTCAGTACCCTGAAGGTATTCAGTGGGGCGAAGATGAAGATGATATCGCGAAGATGGTTATCGGTATTGCCGCACAAGGCGATGAGCACAACATGGTGCTGATGGCTATTACCAATTCACTCGATGATGAAGAAGCTGTGGAATGCCTACAGAACACAACAAACCCTGCTGATGTTCTACGTATTCTCAACGGAAACTAAAAAGCTCTAGTCAAGCTCCTGAGTGAAGGAGGCCGGTATCCCCCTACTGGCCTCATTTTCGGTCTTAATCTTTCTAACAAGATTCAGTCTGAATAGCTTACTGCTTAATGCCTAGGGCACATCGTCAAGGCATGTTGTTGAGCAGTTAGCTATCTAGATTCAAATATTTATAAGGTCAAAATTATGAAAGCGTTACATTTTGGTGCAGGTAATATCGGTCGTGGTTTCATTGGTAAGCTTCTTTCTGATGCTGGTATGAAGGTTACGTTTGCTGACGTAAATGAAACGGTTGTAAATGCGTTAATTGAACGCCAAGAATACCCAGTTAAGATTGTTGGCGAAGAGTGTGTTGTCGAAGTTGTTAAGAACGTGACAGCAGTAAACTCAGCGACAAGCGCAGTAGTAGATTGCATTGCTGAGTCTGATCTTGTGACGACTGCAGTGGGCCCTACGGTTCTTAAAATCATCTCTAAGTCTATCGCTCAAGGCATTGAAAAGCGTGCAGCAGCAAACAACACTGCACCAATGAACATCATCGCGGCAGAGAACATGGTTCGCGGTACTAGCCAATTAAAAGCAGCCGTGTTAGAGCACCTTTCTGATGAAATGAAAGCGTTCACTGAAGAGCACATTGGCTTTGTTGATTCTGCGGTTGACCGTATTGTTCCACCGGCAGAAGCGGGCGAAACAGATCCTCTAGCGGTAACGGTTGAAACGTTCAGCGAGTGGATCGTAGATCAAACACAATTCAAAGGTGAGATTCCAAACATCCCAGGAATGGAATGCACTGATAACCTAATGGCTTTCGTTGAGCGTAAACTGTTCACGCTAAACACAGGTCACTTGGTAACGGCATACCTTGGTGTGCTTGCAGGTCATGAGACTATTAAAGACTCTATCGAAGATGACGTAATCCGCGCTGAAGTAACAGCGACGATGGAAGAGAGTGGTGCGGTTCTGATTAAGCGTTACGGCTTTGATCCAGAAGCACACGCTGCCTACATCCAAAAGATTCTAGGTCGTTTTGCTAACCCGTTCCTACGTGATGAAGTAGACCGCGTTGGTCGTCAGCCAATTCGTAAACTGAGCCCGCAAGACCGCCTAGTTAAGCCTCTAAACGGTACATTAGAGTACGGCCTACCGAATGCTCACCTAGTAAAAGCAATCGCTGCTGCGTTCCATTACAAGAATGAAGACGACCCACAAGCGGTTGAACTTCAAGCAATGTTCGCAGAAAAAGGCTTTGCTGAGACATTAGCGCATTATTCTGAGCTGAATAGTGACTCAGAAGTTGTTAAACTAGCGGAAGAAGCTTATCTAGCATTGAAATGATAAACCATCAAAGTGCCACACCAGTGGCACTTTCTTATTGTCGAGCCGTTATGCCAATACAAACAAGCCATGAAACTGAATTACTCGAAGCCCTTTCGGAAGCTGAGAGTGCTAGCGCCTGCCTAATGGCTGCTTATGATGCATTGGACGACACGGTAGATGCCGTATTAAAAAACATCTTTAAGAAAGACGACACTGCAATTAAGTTCGTTGTCGAGCCACTTCTCAACAGTGGTGGGCCGTTAGGCGAGATCATGATTCGTGCTAAGTTGCTACTCGGACTTGGCGTGATCAGTAAAGAACTCTACGACGATCTAGAGGTTTTCGTTACCTTGAAAGAGTGGGCGAAAATACAGGGTGAAGACACCAGCTTTACAGAAGTTGATGTGATATTTGAGCTCAACAAGGTGCACGCGATTCAGCGTATTATGCCTATCGAATATGACGCGGAGATGGTGGAAACGATGTCTGGCCCAATGCTTGAAATGTTCTTGGGGCGACATAATCAAAAGGTGAAGTCGACGATCGTATTAGCTATCACTGACATTATCACTACCCTATGCCGAGATAACGCGCTGAGCTCTTAGCTCTAGTTTGCAGCTCTGCTTATCTTGTTTCACATCCTACATAACTTGTAGCTGTTCGTTCGTTTCAATACAAAGATTAAAATGATGGCGGTTTCTCTCGTTGGAGAAATCGCTTTGTTGTTTTTGTGCTTCTAAAAAATATCCGAAATATCTTCCCATTAAATACAAAAGCAGCAGGCACAAAAAAAGCCACATTCAGTGGCTTTTTCTATTCAAGACGCTCTCTTTATAAAAACGCCCTGCTATTCAAGACTATAGGAATTATAGGTCTTGGATGTTCTCAGCTTCTAGCTCTTGGAAGTAGCGTAGAGTCTTAACTTTTAGCTCTTGTTGAGCTGGCTCATCAGCAACGATGATAGCTTTACGGTGCATCTGTAGAGCGGTAACAGTCCACATGTGGTTTACAGAACCTTCGATAGCCATTTGAAGCGCTTGAGCTTTGTTGTGGCCTAGAGAAAGGATCATCACTTCTTCTGCATCTAGAAGAGTCGCAACACCGATAGTTAGTGCGTATTTAGGAACTTGGTTGATGTCGCCATCGAAGAAACGAGAGTTCGCGATACGAGTGTCTTCAGTCAACGTTTTGATACGAGTGCGTGAAGATAGAGAAGAACCTGGTTCGTTGAATGCGATGTGACCGTCGATGCCTACGCCGCCCATGAACAGGTTGATTTTGCCGTATGAACGGATTTTCTCTTCGTATGCTGCACAGTGAGCATCGATATCTTCAGCTTTGCCGTCTAGCAGGTTGATGTTTTCTGCTTGGATATCAACGTGGTTGAAGAAGTTCTCGTGCATGAATGTGCGGTAAGACTCTGGGTGGTTAGGGTCGATGCCAACGTACTCATCCATGTTGAATGTTACAACGTGCTTGAAGCTAACTTCGCCAGCTTTGTAAAGTTCAATTAGCTCAGCGTAAGTAGTTAGAGGTGTGCTACCAGTAGGAAGACCTAGTACAAATGGACGCTCAGCCGTTGGAGCGAACTTGTTGATTGAATCTGCGATATGACGAGCAGCCCATTTACCTACTTTAGCTTTGTTGCTTAATGGAATAAGTCTCATTGATTTTGCCCCTAGAAATAAAATTTTATAGTGTTCTGAAACATTAATTCGCATTATAAAATAAGTTATCCAGTTCCGCTATTGTTTTAGGTCAAGTTTTTGCTTTTTTCGTCGTAACTGTGACTGGAACTCTCAAAATTGCACAATTATTGTATGGATATTTGGTGGCGTTAAACAAGATTAATACGTTTGTCATATACAGCAATGTTGATCTAATTCAGCACCTGAAAGGGTTGGTGTGTTTCTATGCCTTGATACGATTATTGCAATAATGGCATCGCTCGAACCATTGACGAATTTTGGTGCATTAACGTGTTTCGAGTATAAACAAGCGTTGAGCGTATAGTTGAAACTAGAAAAATAATGATGGCAATGGAGCGCTATCGTGATAAAAGACAGGGGCAGGATGAAGAACGATGAATCTCAGTGGGATGAATACCCATAAGATTGAACGAGAGCTGTGTTTTAGTCACGCTATCGCTATGAATTGTATATAAATATTGGTAAAAATGGATAGGTTGGCTAAACTTACCAATTACAAAGAAGATGTGTGTTTGAAGGCAAAAAAAAGCCCAAAGTGATGAGGTATCACTTTGAGCGATTTTACTAATCTTCTAACACTAACTCACTTTCGTATTCTTCCCTAGATACGTCGCCGCGTTTGCAGCCGTTTAGGGTGTGAAAGCGACGGCGTCCACGAGCCAGTTGAATGTACTTCAACCAAACACGCTCTAACTTGGAC
>NZ_JBFSVE010000087.1:0-8098 GCF_041467715.1 Vibrio sp. 10N.247.311.14 | reverse complement strand
ACGGCGTCCACGAGCCAGTTGAATGTACTTCAACCAAACACGCTCTAACTTGGACTTTGCCTTATGAGGGTGAGACAACACTTTAATGAAGTGTTTTTCTTCTGCATTGATTGGTGCTAGTTCACCAGTTTCAAGTGCAAGCATAGTGTCACCAAACAAGGTTAGGATTTCCTCTTCTGAAAGAGTAAAATCACCCGACTTAGCGAACCCTCTCGGGAATTTAATGGTGTCATAAAAACGTTTTTTTCCGTGTCGGAATTCGGTCTCAGACATATCAGCCTCAGTAATGTGGTTAGATAGAAATTAGTGTTTATTGCTCACGCGAAAATATTGTTAAAAGGCTAAAATAGGAAACAAAATGTTTTTGCCTTTACGATAAACAATCCTAGATCGGCTAGTTAGCAGATTTATTACAGAGATGTATTTGATGGATGTGAAAGTATTTAGAACCTTTCTTGAGGTTGCAAGGGTGCGCCATTTTGGGCGTGCAGCTGAAAACTTGTATTTAACACAAGCGGCGGTGAGTGCGCGGATCAAACAGCTTGAAGGCTATTTTGATACTCAGCTCTTCATTCGTGACCGCAATAACATCAAACTCACATCTTCCGGTGAACGTTTGATTGGTTATGCCGAAGTGATGGTGTCCACCCTACAACAAGCCAAATTTGAGCTGTCGTTAGAGAGTGGTAAAGCCTTGCAGTTAACGCTGGGCGGCACGCCGAATATTTGGGATGCGTATCTGCAAAACTGTTTAAGTGTGGTAACCGACTCTTTTGGTGGTTACGGCTTTATGGCAGAGGTGATGGGGCGCGAGCAACTGAACCGTAATTTGTTAGAACGAACCTTAGATATGGCTTTCGCGTTCGATCAGATCAAAGCAGAAGAGCTGAACTGTAAAAAAGTCGCTGACTTGGTTTTGGTGTTGGTATCAACGCAGCAAGATGATCTGGAATCTGTATTTCAACATAAGTATGTTTATGTGGATTGGGGAACGCGCTTTGGTTCTGAACACGCAGAACGTCACCCTAAAGTGCCAGCACCGTACCTACGTACCTCTACAGCCCGTATCGCCCTCGACTTCATTTTAGAGAAAGGCGGCAGTGCGTATCTTCCGGTGTCTCTAGTCGAACCTTTTATCGATTCGGGTCAGCTGCACAAGGTGAAAGGGGTTGAAGACTGGTATCTCCCAATTTATCTGAGCTACCGTAAAAGCAGTACCTCGGTTGATGCGATCATGCAGGTTGAGAAGTTGGTTAATGAGATTGACCCATCGACGGCTTACACATTGCAGCAAGCCGCTGAACAAGCACCTGAGTAACGGCATTCGCGGTAAGCAGTGGCTTTGCTGATTAGATTCAATAAAAAATGGCTCCCAACTAATTGTATAGTTGGGAGCCATTTTTGTTTTAAACCAGAAATGTACTTCTTTTCGGAACTAGAGATCGTTTCTAATTCCATAAATATCGTTTAAGCCTGGTATGTGTAGCCTTTATTAAAAGCCCTATAGGTTCATTAGATTCTCAATAGACTCTTCAAGAGAGTGTGACATGTACGAATGGATTTGATTGCCATCCGTTGCGTCAATCTCGATCATAGAAATCCCGTTGTCCGCTTTGTCTTCAAGAAAGCTTAGAGACTGCTCGACTGATTGACTGGTGAGAACCTGTTGATTTGATAAAACAATACGACATGTGTGTAGAACCATAGCCTTTTCCTTTTTATATTCGATAGGTCTCTGCATCTTGGCGTGCTAAGTACCGATCGTTGACGTTGTGAGAAGAATGCCCTCTCTAGGTTAAATTTAGTCGAATTGAATAAAATTAAAACCCTTTTTTGTGATTTATCTGACCTTCGCTTCCGAAAGTGGCTAGCGACAATGGTGGTTCACGGTAAACTTTTAGGTATCGGATCAAACGCTATGGTAAGTGGGAAGAGTACGGCATGTCGAAAAAGATCAATCACAACAGCAGCTTAACCAGTGAGCAGTGCCATTTGGCTCGATATGCACGAGATGCTCGCATTGATGGGATGTTTTTTACAGCGGTGAAAACGACAGGAATTTTTTGTCGCCCGATTTGCCCAGCCACACCACCCAAAGAAGAAAACGTCGAATATTTTTCCCATCAAGCTCAAGCATTGAAAGCGGGATATCGTCCTTGTTTACGTTGTCGACCAGACAGCGCACCTTTTTCGCCGGCTTGGAAGGGCGTCGAAACCACTTTCTTACGTGCGATGCAGTTGATTGATAATGGCGCTCTGAATTCAGGATCTATCGTCGACCTTGCAACGCGGTTAGGTATTTCAGATCGTTATTTACGAACCTTATTCGACAATTACATCGGCGTGTCACCCAAGCAATATAGTCTGTACAGTCAATTGATGTTTGCCAAGCAGTTGCTGCACACCAGTAGCATGAGCATTACTGATGTCGGCTTTGCTAGTGGCTTCAATAGTACGCGCCGTTTTAATGATGCCTTTCAAAAAGAGCTGCAGCTTTCGCCAAGCCAAATTAGGCGAGCGAAGCCAAGTGACACTCAGAGTAATCATATTCAGCTTGGTTTTCATGGACCCTTAGATTGGAACCACTTGTTGAGGTTTTATCGACGAAGAATGATTGAGGGCTTAGAAGGCGTTGGCGAAGATTATTATAAGCGCACGGTAAATGTGAACGGGTCAAAGGGTTGGTTCAAGGCGACTTTAGCCAAAGATAACCGCTTGGATATTGAATTCGAGTTGGATGATATAAGCCAATTAAGAAGCTTGATTGCGAATATCCGCCGTATGTTTGATCTTGATGTCGATATTGCCAAGGTTGAGACGTTCTTTACGACTATCGATCCTAACTTGGTGGCTAAGAGTGGTATCCGTATTCCTGGCGTGTGGAGTGCTTGGGAGGCAGGCGTGAGAGCGATTCTAGGACAGCAAGTTTCGGTAACCGCGGCGATTGGTCAGCTTAACTTATTGGTCAAAGAGCTTTCTGATGAACATGAGAAAGCCAGCTTCCCAACACCAAAACAGATAGCGGACGCTGATGTTAGCTTCTTGAGAATGCCGGGAAGCCGCAAAGAGACCCTAAAGCGTTTTGCCGAATACATGGTCGACAATGAAGCTGAGCATCCTTCCAAATGGATTGAGCTAAAAGGGATTGGGCCTTGGACTATTCAATATGCACTGCTTCGCGGGTTAAGCGAACCTAATCATCTATTGGTTGGTGACTTGGTGGTGAAGAAGTTTATTGAGCATCGCCCCGCCATCAACACGGAGAGTGTTTCGCCTTGGGGTAGTTACGCCACGTTCCACTGTTGGAATCAGTCTTAATCGGAATACTAAGCTAGGAGATATCATGGACAACCGTTTTACTTACTATGAGAGCCCATTGGGAACCGTGACGTTACAGGCGAACGATGAAGGCTTGCTCGGCCTTTGGTTCGAGACACATACCACCAAGCCGGAACCGTTGGGTGTTCAAGATGATAGCTTTCCGATCTTTGCATTGGCTATCGAGCAGCTTAATCGCTATTTCTCGGGCGAAGCTATTCAGTTTTCTGTGCCGATTGCAGCCAAGGGCACGCCATTTCAGCAGTCGGTTTGGCAGGCGCTGACGACCATTCCTTATGGAGAGACTTGGAGCTATGCACAACTGGCCGATGCGATAGGCAATCCGAAAGCCGTTCGTGCTGTGGGTTTGGCGAATGGCAAAAATCCGGTTTCAGTGATTGTGCCGTGTCACCGTGTGATTGGTAAAAACGGCAAACTGACGGGTTATGCAGGTGGCGTAGAACGTAAACAGCACTTATTGGTGATAGAGGGAAGAGAGCAAGACTAGCAAGCGATTTAGCCATGAGCCTGTCGAGATGCTGGCTGAATATCTCGTACTACTTAATGGTGAAGGCGAGTGGTTCTTAAAATATGACTTTGAATTAAAATCAACGCTTTCTGGGAAATATCGATTTGGTTGCATATTCTTTGACTATGTTCTCTAGGCAAGGATGCCCAAATGAATAGATTCCCCTTACTAATATCTGGCTGCAGCTCTGCATTATTGCTGACAGGTTGTTTAACTGATACCAGCCGACCTTTCGAGGTTCCACAGCTTGCTCTGTTCAAAGGTATGTATGAGAACGCAGATAATGACAGTTATCTACTTTTTGAATCCGGGCAAGTGACTTATCAAACAACGGATAATTCCGTGACTCGAACCTATCGTGTTGATGATGACTTGATCACCATTGAATTCAATTCTGGAAGCAGCCGAACTGACTCTAGACTAGTGATGCGCATTCAACAGAAGGGCGAGATGCTAACTTGCAACCAATGTCCAGCGATACAATTGAGTAACGTCTGGACACTTGTAGATAAGCCTGTGAAAGACAGTTCGAACTAGAAAAGATCTCCGAATTAGAAAAGATCGCCATTAAGCCATAGGTGTGCAGCGATACTGACGGCATAGCCAATCATGATCACTGGCATCCATTTCAAGTGGCCAAAGAAGGTGTATTTGCCATGCGCCGCGCCCATTAACGCCACACCTGCCGCACTACCAATAGATAACAAGCTGCCGCCAACGCCTGCGGTTAAGGTGATCAGTAGCCAGTTACCCATCGACATTTGAGGTTCCATCGATAACACGGCAAACATCACCGGAATGTTATCGACAATCGCAGATAAGATCCCCACCATGATGTTGGCCCAAATTGGATCCCATTGGCTATACATCACGCCAGAGGCAAGCTCCAAGTATCCCAGTAGACTCAAGCCACCTACACACATTACCACGCCGTAGAAGAACAGCAGAGTGTCCCATTCGGCATGGGACACTCTTCGAAATACATCAAAGGGCACGACTGAACCGAGTCGCTTCAATGCCCCCCCATCATTGTTGGCAATCGCCACCGCTTTTTTCTTCGCCAGTGAATTTGGTAAGGTCTTACGCAAGAAATAACCAAAGAACTGTAGATACGCCAGCCCCATCATCATGCCCATTACTGGAGGGAAGTGGAGTACGGCATGGAAAGCAACCGCAGTGCCGATGGTCATGATGAACAACAACACGATGCGTCTTGCACCGCGTTTTAATTCAACGTGCTGATGCACCGTGTCGGGTTGGGTTGTGGGAACAAAGTAAGACATGATCATTGCAGGGACGAGGTAATTCATCACTGAAGGAATAAATAAGGGAATGAATTCACTGAAGCTCACATAACCAGCCTGCCACACCATCAACGTTGTGATGTCACCGAATGGGCTGAACGCGCCGCCAGAGTTAGCGGCTATCACGATATTCACACAGGCTAGGTTAACGAATTTAGGGTTAGATCCTGCGACTTTCAGAACCACGGCACACATCAATAGAGCTGTGGTGAGGTTGTCGGCGATCGGTGAGATAAAGAAGGCCAGAATACCGGTTAGCCAGAACAGAGAGCGGAAATTAAAGCCTTTGCCCACCATCCACGCTTGCAGCGCATCAAACAGTCTTCTCTCTTCCATGGCGCTGATGTAGGTCATGGCGACGAGTAGGAAAAGTAACAGCTCAGCGTATTCCAGTAAGTTGTGTTCGAGTGCTTGCTTAGCGACTTCAACAAGGTTGTGTTCTTGGTAGATAAAACCAATGATTATCCAGATCAGTCCTGCTGCAAGTAACACTGGCTTAGATTTTCGGAGCTTTAGGTACTCTTCCATCATCACCACGATGTAGGCGACAACGAAAATGGTCAGGGATAGGTAGCCAGCGAATGAGTTGGTGAGCTTGAGTGGTTCTCCCAACTGAGAAGTGGCAGCACCTGCTACCGAAGAAAAGAGTAACAAAGAGAGAACAGCAGAAAGCTGGATACCTAACATGGATTACGCTCCGAAGTTAATAAGTTATTAACACGGGTAAAAGAGTAGACCTAAATAACCATGTGCAGTGTGATAGATATCTTAATAATTCAATAGATTATAATGAAAGGAATAGACTGTGATGTGAACGAAATACGGTCTTACATACTCAAAATTACTGTCTTCCACACTTAAGTTAAAGACTAAAGACTAAAGACCAAAGAAAAAGCCCTACCGGACTCAGTGCCGATAGAGCTTATTCGAAATTGCCAACATTATGCAGCATTGAGATCAAACGTCAGTGTTTGTTCTGCTGCACATACTTCAACAGGCCAGCCATAGGATTGGTATTCAAGCGCAAGTTTGTCCGCCACTACGCGAGATACCGTTGCAGTGATCCACATGCCTTTGCCCATTACTTGATATTTAAGCGTTCTCATTTCCATAGTCATCACCGTTCTCCTTCTATATTGGCTGGGCGAAGTCTATAGCACCTCTGAGGGCTGAAATTTCGAATTAAGCTCAAATTCTTTATAAAATGGCTCACTGTTTGCGCTTGGCTCAAAACTCAATCAACTAAGGGAAAACGGTTGCGTTCTGGAAGCGAAATCACTATTTAAGTCTCTGTATTATAATCGAATTAAAATTGACCAGAAAAACAATGTAAGAGATCTCTTACAACATTATCAGAGATCGCACTAGGTAAAAACTTCTCACTAGAAGCCAGACTTGTGTGGTGATTGTGTGCGTTTTTGGTTGCGCTGTTGAAGCAAGATTTGTTTAGTTTTGTATGTGAAATATTCTAATTTATTTAGCGTATGGTTCTGCTTTTAAATCAAAATCACAGTTTTATATGTTGCTGTGCTTCTTTTATTCAAACCGATACGCTATTTGATTTTGGTCATTAATCTTTCGCTCATTAGTTTGCACTATCTATACGTGTTCTGTTCCACATAAACGAGATGTATAGAGGTCCTTATGACTAATCCAACCAAAACCGATCGTAAAGTCACGATCGGCAGCTATATCGCACTCGCGTTCGCGATTGTGTTCTTTTCAGGTTTAATGCAGTCCAATGAATGGTATGGAGTGTTCGATTTTACAACGCTCAACGGTTCATTCGGTAAGGTCGCTTACGATGTGAGTGAAACGGCCGATGGTATTCAAGCGGCAACGACGTCACTGCGTGGTAAAGGTGGTAGTGGTGCTCGCGACGGTTTCATTTTTGCTTTGACACTTATTCCGACCGTGATGTTTGCACTGGGTATGATCAACGTACTTGAGCATTACGGTGCACTGGATGCGGCTCGTAAACTGCTGACACCTCTGCTTCGCCCTCTGATGGGTATTCCGGGTAACTCAGGCTTGGCACTGATTGCTTCTTTGCAAAGTACCGATGCGGGTGCTGCGATGACCAGACAACTGAAAGATGAAGGGCATCTGACTAAGCGTGAAACCGATGTCTTCACCATGTTCCAGTTTACGGCGGGTGCGGCGATCGTTAACTTTTTCTCTTCAGGTGCGGTTCTGTTCACTCTAACGGCGATGGATGGTTCTTTGGCGGTAACATCGTCAATTGGTTTGGCTGTGGCTGTGATGTTCATCTTCAAGTTTGTCGGTGCGAACCTGTTCCGTATTTACCTCAACATTACTGAAGGCAAAGAAGACAAACCAAAATCAGACAAAGAACAAAAACTGGCAGAGGAAGTAGCATAATGAGCGAAGTTAAAGCAAAGAAACCAATGGTTACTGATATTTTCGTTGAAGGTGCTAAGAAAGGCTGGGTTATTGCGACTACCTCTACGGTACCGAATGTTCTGATGGCGTTTGTGATCATCAAGGCATTGCAGATCACCGGTGCGCTGGATTTGATGGGCAGTGTTTTTGCTCCAATCATGGCGGTATTTGGTTTACCTGGCGAAGCGGCAGCGGTATTGATTGGTGCGTGGATGTCGATGGGTGGCGCAGTGGGTGTGGTTATCACGCTGTTTGACCAAGGCATTCTGAACGGCAACCATATAGCTATCTTGGCGCCAGCTATCTACTTGATGGGCTCTCAGGTGCAATACATGGGCCGTATTATGGGACCAATTGGTACTGAAGGTCGCTACATCCCGGTGATGATCGCGATTTCGGTATTGAATGCGTTAGGTGCAATGTTCTTGATGAACATTATTTTGTAACGTGACTTTGAACGGTTAGCTGCGAACAGCTTTCAGACGTTACAAAAAAGCACACTTAACTTAAAGTTAGACTTAAAAGTTAGAAACCCCTTACACAA
>NZ_JBFSVE010000086.1:0-8623 GCF_041467715.1 Vibrio sp. 10N.247.311.14 | reverse complement strand
CTGAGCCCGTAGAGGACTTTCACCTCCTAGATCAACGCCATGCTCGGCGCACAACGAAAACGAGCCAGCTTATTCAACTGGCTCGTCTGTTATTCACATCTGTATTTTAGTTCTGTTACGCGTTGGTCTCTTTAAGCGCTTTCACATGTGAATCTTGTTTGTCATCCAGAGCAAAGTAGATCTTCGATACAATCACTTCAGCAACCAGAATCGTAAATACCACAGCGAAGAAAGCAACCACGCCGCCCCAAGGTCCTGTAAAACTCACCTTATCTCCGAACAGAAGGTTAATCGCTTCTAGCATCACGAATTTTGAGCCCACCAAGATAATGTAAGTGGTGATTGCTCGGTAAACCTTAGGTGCAGTACCCGGCTTGCTTTTAAAGTGCTCAGCAATCTTATGTTCTAAGCCAATAGAAAGCTTCAATAGTAGCTGAAGCAACAATGCCGCTATCAAAGAGATAGTGAAAGACTCGATATTCACAAAGTCCCAGTACTCATCAAAGAAGTTAAGAACCACTAGGTCCACCAGCACAGCTAACGTGTAACCTACGAATAGACGTTGTGGTGTATTGAATCCGTAAACTTTGTCTGAATTAGTCATGTTGTCTCTCTTTAATTTGATAAGTAGCCTCGATTTGAAATACATCTTAGCGTTCGAATCAGAACAAAACTTACCATTTGGTGACATCATCCCCTTTCCATTCAAAATTGTTAATCTTTATTGGTTGATCATTTTCTGTACCAATAATTCTCTTTCCTCTATACAGCAAAACTCAAAAATATAGAAAAGTGCGAAAAGATAAGTCTCGTCACTGCTTGTCACCAAATGGCAATTTTAAAAATACTGCACCGCCTATGATGGCTCCATCAGCGACACACACTCATTTCCAAAAGGTGCAGACTATGAAAAAGCTAATCACTAACGCGAACGTATTTAACGGTGTTGATAACAACCTAATCGAGAACGTATCTATTCTTATTGAAGACAACTTGATCACTCAAATTGGTGAGGTTGACGCTACGTTAGCCGATGAAATTATTGATGCTCAAGGTGGCACAGTAATGCCTGGCTTGATTGATGCCCACGTTCATATCACGCTATCTGCGCCTTTCAATGTGATTGATACTATGACACGTGAAGAAGTAGCGATTCGCTCAGCAAAGATTTCAGAAGAGATGCTGATGCGCGGCTTTACCACCATTCGTGACGTAGCAGGTAACACGCTTGGTCTTAAGAAAAGTATCGATAACGGCTACGCAACTGGCCCACGAATTCTCCCTTCAATGGCGGCAATTTCACAAACCAGCGGTCACTCAGATTACCGCCAAAACCAAGCACAAGAGCGTTTGGCTAATGGGCACGAAGACTCGCCAATGATGAAGCTTGGCGCAATGAAAGTGGCAGATGGCCGTTCAGAAGTATTGAAAGTGGTACGTGAACAACTGTTTATGGGCGCGTCACAAATCAAGATCATGGCTGGTGGCGGTGCATCATCAACTTTTGACCCGCTAGACACATTGCAATTTACGTCTGACGAGATGAAAGCTGCGGTACAAGCCGCTTCAGATTACGGTACTTATGTTGCTGCGCACATTCACACTTCCGATGCAATGCGCCGAGCGGCAGAAGCGGGCGTGATGTCTTTCGAACATGCGACCATCATGGACGACGATATTGCAGAGATCATTAAAGAGAAAGGCATTTGGGTGATTCCTTCTTACTTTACCTCTTCATTGATTGCAGAGCGTAAGATCCCGTTACCAAACGAAGAGACATACCGCAAGACAGAACGCGTAGGCAAAGCCATGTTCAAATCAGCAGAACTGATTAAGAAATACGATATTCAGAACATTGCTTTTGGTACTGACTGTGTGGGTGAAACCAACGTGCATGCGACACAATTGAATGAACTGGGTGCGATTGAGCAAGTATTCGATACCATCACGGCACTTCGCATGGCGACATCAAACTGTGGGCGTTTATTCGAGATGTCGACTTACCAACACCCTTACCAGCAAGGCAAGCTAGGCCAAATCGTTGCAGGCGCGTATGCCGACCTACTGATCATCGACGGTAACCCACTAGAAGGCGTGGCATGTGTTGCTAACACCGATACACAGAAACTGATCATGAAAGACGGCAAAGTGTATAAAAACACGCTTTAGCGTTCAATACTCACTCACTGAGTACCTAAAACTCAAAGGCAGGCAAGCGAACTTTTTCGTCGCTTGCCTGCCTTTTTGTTAAGCGTTGTTTTATTGCTACTATTAAGCACAGACTATTGATTCAATGATGGAACGAGTTTATTTAAGGATGAAATTAGAATGAAGCTATTACTTACTGCACGCCTAATCAGCACAGTGCTATTACTCAGTTCACTGCTGTCAGGGTGCGGTAACTTTAGAAACCTATCTAATGAGATAGAAGCTATCGACTCCATTACCAATCAATACATGATTACCTTGAATCAACCAGCCTCCGGTTCTGCCGTGGTGATTGAACAAATCAAAGACATCAACAAAAGCGAGGTTGATGGCTACGATGGCATCATCGACAGTGACAGTATTCACTTACATGTATCAAATAACATCCACTATCTACTTATCTTTGAAGATAAGAATCAAGATCTTACCCTACAAGCCGATGAAGCTTTCAGTGTAATCAACCTACGTGATCACCAAGACAGACCAACAATAGAAGTCTCACTAACGGTTAATGAGAGTGAAGCCCCAAGAGCGTTTGTTGATCGTTCACTATCTTCACTGTTAAAAATCGAATTGGATTTGATCGACATAGGCACAGTCGTGAGCTTGGAAGCTCCACCTTTTGACAGAAAAAATGGCAAACTCGGCATGTGGCAGCCGCTGACCTTTTTGCTCGAAGATAACGCTGGGCTCTACTTTCTGTCAGAGTTCGACCCAAACAAAATCCCGATCTTGTTTGTGCATGGCATCAACGCCACTGCGTTAAATTTTGCCCCACTGATTGAAAAAGTCGACCAATCTAAATATCAGATCTGGGTCTTTAACTATCCTTCAGGCTTGTCTCTGGCTTTGAACTCCAAAGGCCTGAATAACCTCATGCACACGGTGTTAACGGAATACAAAATCCAACAATTACATGTTGTGGCACATAGTATGGGCGGGCTTGTCGCCACCAACAGTCTTCGCCAGTGCCGTATTGGGCAGCTATGCGATTTTGTAAGCAGCGTAGCCACCATATCTTCGCCGTTTGGTGGTGTCGAGTCTGCTAAACAAGGGGTCGAGTACTCTCCCGTAGTAATGCCGGCATGGGTTGATTTAAATCCAGACGGGAAATTTATCGCTGACTTATTAATTGACAGCAGTAAGATTCATATTCCCCACTTTTTAGCCTTTGGTTATAACTCGGGCGACCTATTTAATACCAACAGCAACGATGGTGTGATCAATTTATCAAGCCAATTGTCGCGCCCAGCCCAACTCCACGCGTCACAAATCCTCGGCTACAACGAAACCCATTTGAGCATCTTAGATAACGATGACCTTTTTGAAGACCTGTCCGAGTTTTGGTTAAGAGCTGAAGAAGCACATTGATTTATGATTCGGTGCACTAGGCGGCGTAGGTAAATCAGATATTAAAATTGGAACGCTTAGGCATTCCAATCTTTTGGGTGAAGCGTAATGTTTTTCTGAATTGAGAGCATTGATATCCTGTGCGTTCGGGCTGATTTCGAACACCCACCCCCTCTAACTCCCCCTCCAATTAAGTTTATCCCCCCTCTAGATTGACGACCGAGGGGGAGAACCTTCTTTAGCGCTGAATGTGTAACTGCACATGTAACGATCTGTATTCAGTTCCTCCCCTTTCTACGAACCACAATGGATTGTAGATACTGATTAAGGGGAGGCTAGGAGGGGATTTTTAGTAGGACTAACACGGATTTGCCCAGAACCTTCTTAAGGCTCAGAGATTCTGTGCGGAAAGGGATTAAAGTGAGTAACCGTGTATCGGGGGTCTTAGCCTGCATGGCTATTGCAGCACCGTTGGAAATACCTAACTGATGCCGTTGAAGAAGCTATTATACTTATGTTGAAATAGACTGAATTACTAGCTGGCGGTTGTAAGCAGGTTAAGTATGTTAGGATAAAGTATAGTTGCCTTAGCCTAAAAATTTATGCAGTAACTTATGAATTTGACACTTGGTTAAAAGTATTACCATAAGTATTACCGCTCTCTTTGCGAGTTTTTTTATGGATATATATCAGCATCTTAAATAAATAAGTCGGATTCCTCACTCACCGCCAAATTTAAGACCGCAGCAGTTCGCTGCGGTTTTTTTATGTCTAATTTTATCCTGCGACCTGTTATCACCAAGGAAGAGCAACAACAGGTGTGATGACCAGTCGAAGTTGATGCTCTATCCCAAACGCGTCAGGGCTTTCAATGTAGTTCCAGTATTGAAGACCAAACTTGATGGGTTTGCCACCAATGAGAGTCGTCTTAGCGAACCCAATACCAATAGGGAATGACAATTTATTTCCACTGCTCGCTTCGTGATTATAGCTCCAAGTTGGTTGCGCTTGAATTTGCCATCCATCGTCTAGATTCGCGGTATAGAAGTACTGTCCACCAGTAATACTCGCGTCGGCGTCATTGCTTCCGCCAGCGTTCCATTGATGGGTAATTAACGCCCCGATAACCCCCCAGCTTTGTACGTAGGCTAAGGCAAACTCTGGACCGAGTAAGAATTGATCGTTACCCAGTTCATCGCTTGTTGCGGTGGGCAGTGTACCCACTATCCCCCCCACGACAATCATGCCGCTCTCAAAGGTATGACCAACGGCCACATCAAAGCCGATATCACCGAGACCTGCATCTGAATTTTCAAATCTATCGCCCTTGTAATAGGGTTGGTCAAATATTAAAGGTATATTTGGTCTGATAAATAAGTTGGTTCGCTCTGCAATTGGCACAGGGAGAACAGGTTGAAAGCTCAAGCGATACCCGTTCTGACTGTTCGCTGAATTTAAGTCGCCTTGATAGTTCGTCCAATCCAAGTTAAAGGACATCGAGCCAAGCGTTGTGTTTGGGTTGGCTAGCTCTTTAGCTACCTCCTCTACATCTTGCCCCTCGTCGGCTAACACTACGATGGGAAGAGTGACAGCAAAGAAGAATATCGCGCTTAAACTTCGTAATTTAAGGTTTGGCATTTTTTTTCCCTGACGAAAACGTTGGTACATAAACGTTTAGCTATGAAGGATTATTTTGTCAAAGTTGCCTTTATAGAGAAGGGCAGCTCTGGAGCGGCAAAGTCAATAGCTGTGGGTGAGATGAGCGTAAAAGTGATTGTTTTTGAGTCACTTTCTCTTGTCACGTTAGATTTGTCTTATCAATGAGCAAAGATGAGGATCAGGTAGATAGCGTGAAATTATTGGTCTAAGATTTTTGACACGTAACACTTATAGTTCATCTCACACACACGGGATAAAATTATGAAACCACTAGAATCATTCATTAAAAAGGCTACGATCGTCGGCTTTGGCCTTATGTCACCACTTGTTATCGCCGCTAATTATGATGTTGTAATTTTGAACGGCAGAGTTATCGACCCTGAAACAAATTTCGATTCTGTTGTTAATGTCGGGATCAAAGATAATAAGATCACAGCAATAACGACCGATAGTATTTCTGGGGATAAAACTATTGACGCTACAGGTAAAGTTGTTGCCCCTGGATTCATCGACGTCCACGCTCATGGTCAAAACATTGGTGACTACAGAATGCAGGCGATGCAAGGCGTTACCACTATGCTGGAACTCGAATCTGGTGTTCTACCTATCAGTGACTGGTATGCAGGACAAGCTGAAAAAGGCTTACCATTAAACTATGGTGCAGCAGCTGGTTGGACTTACGCTCGTATTGCTACATTTAGTGAGACGGAACCCGAAGCGACCGTTGGCTATTTCCAAAAAGCTCAATCACGTAATGATTGGAAGATGGATATAGCAACACCTGAGCAAGAAAGTAAAATCATCAAGCTGATTGAGCAAGGCCTTGATGAAGGTGGCCTAGGTATCGGGATTAACGCTGGCTATGCACCGGGCCATGGTCAAAAAGAATATTATGCATTGGCTGAATTAGCCGCAGAAAGAGACGTAGCAACCTATACTCACGTTCGCTATGCCAGCAATGCCGAGCCACAAAGCTCGTTTGAAGCCGTTAAAGAATTAGTGGGCAATGCCGCTATCACTGGCGCTCATATGCACTTTTGTCATATTAACAGTACTTCATTAAAAGATATCGAAACCATCTTACCTATGGTCAATAAGGCTCAAGAACAAGGAATCAATGTTACTGTGGGCGCTTACCCTTGGGGCGCAGCAAGTACTGTCGTTGGCGCAGCCATGTTTTCTGGTGAAGGCTGGCGGGAACGTATGGGTTCAACCGCTGAAAACTTTCAGCTAGGTAAAGAACGTATGACAGAAGAACAGTTGAAAGACTACCAAGAAAATAAACCTGGTACCTTTATTGTCTGGCACTTCCTAGACGAGCAAAACCCTAAAGATCTTGCTCTATTAGACGCTTCGATTCTAAATCCTAATGTGTTGATTGAATCTGACGAAATGTTCTGGATGCATATGGACGAAGACGGCCACATTGAAAATTATGCAGGTGACGAGTGGCCATTACCAAAAGATCTATTCTCTCATCCTAGATCAAATGGCACCTTTGCTAAAGTACTCAGAGTCTATGTTCGTGAGCGCGGCTTGTTAACGATGACGGAAGCACTACGTAAAATGACACTGATGCCAGCTCAATTAATAGAAGATTTTGTCCCTCAAATGAAAAATAAAGGACGAATCCAAACTAATATGGACGCAGATATCGTGGTATTCGACCCAGAAACTATCGCTGATGTGGGCACCTACCAAGATCCTAACCACCCAGCCGTAGGCGTACATTGGTTATTGGTTAACGGCAAAATCGTTGTCAACAACACACAACTAGATACAGACGTTAAAGCAGGCGAAGCCATTCGACGTTAATTCACCTAATCAATGATAAATCAGACTATAGAAAGCGATACTCAGGTATCGCTTTTTTATCTCACCTCTTCGATAATTTCTTAAAGTGTCACATATAATACTTTTAAATGAATTTTCTAATTGAGGTAACATTTAGATAGATTTGCCAAAAATATTCGACATAAATCACGTTTTTATCATGTCATTGGGCGTAGTTTATTTATAAAAAAGGTGCATAAAAAGGTGCGTACAAAGGGCTTAACACTCCGTTTGATATAAATCCGTACCTATCTTTACTTCCAAACTTCCAAACTTCCAACATATTTATATTTTATAGAAGCTAACACTGTTAAGGAAAATTTCAAATATGGACAACAAATCTGAAATCGAACCAAGTAATGATAAAGCGACAAAGTCAGGTGCACCAAAATTACCAGAATTTGAAATAAAAGATTATTCAAAAATCCCTCAACGAACACACAAATATCCTGCATCTGAACGTGCAAAAAAAATTGTTCGAGATTCTATGGCTATTGACAGCCTTTTTTCCGGTCTTTGGCCCTCTCAATGGTCTTCACCTGAAGCACCAGAATTCCATGATGAAATGGACAAGTGCAAAGCCGCTGGATTCAAGGTACTAGCAGCATGTCCTTCCGCAGACTCGTTAGATGCCTCGGTTGAAGGCATTATGAAAGGCGCTCAGTTCTACCTAAGCAAAATGAAAGAACGCCCAGACGACTATATGATGATCCGCACTACCAAAGATATTGATGAAGCGGTAAAACAAAACAAATTGGGTATTTACTTCACTCACCAAGGTACTCAAATATTTGGTGGTGATGTTGATCGCGTAGGACTATGGCGTGAGATGGGCTATGGTTACTGTTTATTGGCATATAATCAACGTAATGATGTGGGTGATGGCTGCTTCGAAATTGAGAACCGTGGTCTAACTGAATATGGAAAAAAACTTGTCGACGCTTATAACCGATACGGTATGCCTGTTGATGTAAGCCATACTGGCGAACGAACCTCCTTAGATGCGATTGAACGCAGTAGCCAACCTGTCATTTCTTCGCATTCAGGTGCGAAAGCCATTGCCGATTATCAGAGAAGCCTTTCTGACGCTGTGATTAAAGGTGTTGCGGCAACCGGTGGGGTTTGCTCAATAAATATGGTGGCTGCCTTTATGGATACATCTAACCCAGATATATTGACGACTGAACAATTATTTCGACATATTGATTATATGGTCAACTTAGTCGGTATAGACCACGTTGGCTTCGGTTCAGACTATATCCCGAACATCAATTTTACAGCGTCTATTATTCAAACACCAATGGGGCAGAACGTATTCCCTGATGGTGGCTATAGTGCCGCTGTAGGAGCAAAAGGGTTTCCTACCCCAGCACCATATCAAATTGTTGCAGCTCTAATTGATACCATGCTTGAAAATGGATACTCAGAAGAAGACTGCAGCAAGTTCTTAGGTGGCAACATGTACCGAGTATTTGATCAAGTCTGGGTATAAGAAGTTTATTAAATTTACTCAATAATTAGGGCGTGTTGATCTTTCGTGAGTGTTTTTTGAACAGCATGGTAAAGAGTTATA